>DATFVL010000025.1 GCA_035260325.1 Candidatus Methylomirabilota bacterium
CCCGCCGCGCCCGTGCTCCTGCTCGTAGACCTGGCGGACCAGCGGGCCCGAGTGGGGCGCCTTCGGGACGATGCCGACCTCGGGGGTGCCGCTGAAGTACTCGTATTTCTCCATGAGGAGCCTCCCACCGGCCAGGTGGCCCGATTGTACCGCGCTCAGCGGTAGCCCAGCAGCCCCCGGTCGCGAACTTCGCCGGCCATGATCACCATGATCTGGCCGGCCATCAGGGTGGGCATCCCGTAGAGGACTCTCCTCAGCGGATGCCGCATACTAGGGGCGAGCTTATGCCACGACGGGCCAAGGTGATCCAGTTTCCCAGGCCGCCGGCCGAGCCGCCCGACGAGCGCGCGCTCGCCGAGGTCCACCGCTGCGATCGGGCCGAGGCGCTCGTCGTGAGGAGCCTCCTCGAGAGCGAGGGGATCCCGGCGCTCCTCCGCTCGCGCATCGCCCACTCGGTCCACCCGTTCACGGTGGGCGCTCAGGGCGAGGTCGTGATCCTCGTGCCCGAGAGCGAGGCTCAACGAAGCCGCATCCTCCTGGCCCGCATCGCGCCCGGCCCGAGCTTCCCGTAGCCCGGCGTCAGGCGTCGTCGTGGACGTCGCGCTCCCCGAGCGCGCCGCCGTTCGTGACCCGACGCTCCCACGCGCTCGTCCGCCAGTTGTCGCCCGCCGCCGACGCGTCCCACTCAGGGAGCGGCATGAGGAGACGCGCGGCGAGAGCCGTGACGTACGGCTCGTACATGCGCCGGAGCGCGGCGAACCGCGCCTCAGCCGCCGCGCCGCCAGCGAGGATCACGCCGTCCTCCCCGAGACGCGACCGGAGACGCGCGTACGCAGCGGGCGGCAGGCGATCGCCCACGGAGGCCCCCGGCGGCGCACCGAGCACCTGGGCGAGATCCACCGCCGCGTGCCGGGCGATCGCGAACGTGAGCTGCGCCTGACGCGCGCAGGCGCCCTCGATGGCGACGATGACCAGGGCGCAGGAGTCCAGGATCGCCGTGAGGGCCGCGAGCCAGGACTGGTTGTCGTGCTGCGATCGGAAGTAGCCGAGCACCGGGTAGGACAGGTGCGACTCGAGGATCTCGGCGGACCAGCGCTCCCACTCGTGCAGGAGCTGCGCCAGCGCCTGCGTGTCCCGTCCGTTGCGCCTCAGCAGCTCGCCCGCGCTCGGCGGTGAGCCGGCGCGGGCGTCGAGCAGCGTGATGCTGACCTCACGGCGCGCGAACGCCTGATAGAGCACCGGCAGGTAGCCGATGACGACCGCGAGGAACCCGAAGCCCACGCCACCCTCCACCACGGTGAGCACTCGAGCCAGTGAGCGACGCGGCACCACGTCGCCGAGCCCGAGTGTGAAGAACGTCGTCCCGCTCATGTAGAGGTCGTCCCAGAACGTCGCGCCGGCGCCCTGGACGACGAGGCTCGAGCCAGACGCCCAATGCAGCATCCCGAAGCCGATGATGAGGCTCGCCGCCCACATGGCGAGAAGGAGAAACAGCGAGAGTGGGCCGTAGAAACTGAGATAGGTCTCACGGCGTCCCCCCTGGCGCAGCCGGCGCGCGATGGCGGACCAGACGCCCCAGGTCGAGCGGTAGAACCACCGCGTGGGACGCAGCCGTCGCGTCACCCGGCGTGGCAGCACGAGTGCCTCGAACGCGTCCCAGATGATGGCCGCGATCAGGACGATGCCGACGATCCCGACCCCAAGTCGCATGGTCGTTCTACGGGCCCGTCGCGACGATCGCCTCGAGGGCCCGCGCCGTGAGGTCGAGCGCGCCGGGCTCGAGCGTCGCCAGGCCGTCGCGCGCCGTGTGATACGTGTCGAAGGGCGGGGGGCGGCGGAAGGCGAACCGGAGCGCGCCCCACACCGGATTGAAGATGAACCGACGGAGCGCCTCGGCCTTCGCCGCCGGGACGACGGTGAGCCCGTACGCGGGCACGCCCGCGGCCGCGAAGGCGCGGTGGTCGCTCCCGAAGCGCGGGATGCGACCCACGACGTGGTAGCGCTCGTCGCTCCTCCAGCCGAGCCCCTCGAACGCCCCGCGGAGCGTCCTCGTGAGCGGCGTCTCCTCGCCGGCGTCCCACACGACGAGGCTGTCGCCGATGCCGCACAGCTCGAGCGAGAGCACGCCCGCGATGCCCGACACGCCGACCTCGCGCACGTACTCGCGCGCGCCGAGGTAGTCGAGCTCCTCGCACGCGGTGAAGAGGAGCCTCACGCGGAGCCGGGACGGCGGCGCGACGCGCTCGATGAGGTCGAGCAGGATGCCGACGGCCGCGGCGTTGTCGTTGGCGCCGGGGCTTCCGGGCACCGCGTCGTGGTGGGCGCAGAGGACCAGGACGCGGTCGCCGGACCCGAGGTCCACGGCGAACGTCTCGCCGCGGCCCTCCGCGACGTCGAAGCGGTGGCGCGTGAACGGCACGCCGCGCGCGGCGAGCCGGCGCGCCACGGCCGCCTCACGCTCTCCGTTCGAGCGGCCTGCGAGGAGGCGGGCCAGCGCGAGCGCGTCGGTCACGGGACGCCCAGGAGCGTCCGGGCGTTCTCCGCCGTGCGCGCGGCAACCACCTCGAGGGGCTCGGCGCGGAGCTCGGCGACGCGCGCGGCGGTGATCGCGAGGTACGCGGGCTCGTTGCGCTTGCCGCGGTGGGGCTGCGGCGGCAGGAACGGGCAGTCCGTCTCGACGACGAGGCGGTCGGCCGGGACGAACCGCGCCACGTCTGGCAGCGCGCGCGCTTTCGGGTAGGTCACGGGCCCGGCGAGCGAGATCAGGAGGCCGAGGTCGAGGCAGCGCCGGGCGATTTCCACGTCGCCCGAGAAGCAATGCATGATCCCGCCGGTCTCGCCGGCAGGCGCCTCGGCGAGGATCGCGAGCGTCTCCGCGTGGGCGTCGCGGCAGTGGACGAGCACGGGCTTCCCCGCGCGGCGCGCAAGGGCGAGCTGGGCCCGGAAGCAGCGCTCCTGGGCGTCGCGGGGCGACAGGTTGCGGAAGAAGTCGAGGCCGCACTCGCCGATCGCGACGACGCGGGGCGCCGCGGCGAGCCGCTCGATCTCGCCGAGCGCCGCGTCGTCCGCCCGGGACGCGTCGTGGGGGTGGATGCCGACGGCCGCCCAGACGTCGGCCTCGCGCGCGGCCAGCGCCACCGCCGCGCGCGAGGTCTCGACGTCCGTCCCGATGGTCAGCATGCGCCGGACGCCGGCGGCCCGGGCACGCGCGAGGACGGCGTCGAGATCGTCCGCGAACTCCGGGAAGTGGAGGTGCGCGTGCGTGTCGAAGAGGTCCGGCGTCACATCGCGCCGAGGACCGCCGCGGTCTTCTTCACGCCGCCCGGCGCCACCCAGAGGATCGCGCCCCAGCGGCCCGCGCCCGCCGCGACCGCGTCCATCGCGACCACGTTCACCTTCGCCGCCGCCAGCTTGCCGAGGACCTCGGCGCACGCGCCGATGCGATCGTCGCCCTCGATGATGAAGCAGCGCTTGGGCCCCTTGACCTTCCACTTCATCCGCTTCGCGACGTCCCTGAAGGCCATGGAATTCATCGGGACGAAGTCGAGCTGCGCGCCGCGGCCCTCGGGGAAGCCCGAGTAGGCGATGAGGTTCACACCCGCGTTCTTGAGCTCCGCGAGGATGCGCGCGCCCTCGCCCGGCTTGTCGGGCACCATCACGTAGAAGTAATCCATCGTCCGCACGGTCTCAGCCATGACGTCCTCCTCCTCTGGTCAAAGGTCTCACGGGATCACCCGGAAGCTCAGCCGTCCGATGAGCTGTCCCGCGCTCGTCGTCACGTCCACCGTCCAGCGCCCGACGGGATCGGCCGGGAACGCGGTCTTGCGCGAGTACGTCCGAAACCCCTCCCGGCGGCCGCCGCGGACGGGCGAGAGGCTCACCGCCTCCACCACCGCTCCGTTCTGGCGCCACACGTGGCTCACCCCCTGGGAGAGGCCCGCCGGCGCGTAGATGGGAGTGTACGCGACAAGGCCCCGCTCTTTCAGCGCGCCCGCGGGGATCGCGTCGGGCACCGGCTCGAGCGACTCGATGGAGCCAACGGCCCACCGGACCTCGGCGCTCGCCACGAACAGCGGCACGGGCGCGATGAAAGCGCGCCCGGCGCCGGCCGCCGTCGCCGCCACGACGCCGACCACGACCGTCACCTGGAGGGCGCCCGCCCACGAGAGCTGCCGCGCGCGCCGGACGACCGGCGTGAGCGCGATCGAGGCCAGGAAGGCGGCGGCGACGAGCGAGGGGAACGGCGGCAGGCCGACGAGGGGCAGCGCCACGTTCAGCGCGGCGAACACCGAGACGACGAAGAACGCGTGGCCGAGCCACGGCCGCGGGTGGACGAGCGCCCGGTACCACGGGTCGAAGGTCGCGAGGAGTACCAGCGCCACGAGGAGCACGAAGAACGGCGCGTTGAGCGAGCGGAGCGTCGTCGCCGCCCAGTACGCCGGGAGCACGAACAGGAGCAGGCCGTGGAAGAGGGTCTGGATGGTGTAATCCGCCGCGCCCACGAACCAGCGGCCAGAGCGCCGGCCCGACTCCTCGAGGGGCCGTCGGACCTCGGTGATCAGCGCGAACAGGAGCCCGAGGATCAGGAGATAGCCGACGATCCACCCGACGTTCGGCAGGCCGCGGCGGAAGACGAAGAGCGTGAGCACGCCGCCCCCGAGCGACGCGAAGGAGACGCCCCAGCTACCCAGCCACGAGAGGACCTCGTGCACGGAGGGGGGCCGCGTCCCGAGCTAGGCGGCCGGGGGAACGCCCGGGGTCGGCGCGTCCGCCGAGCCGAGGCGCTCGGCGAGCCGGCGCGCGACCGCGTCGCGCTTGAGCGCGTCCACGCAGTCCAGCACGTCGCCCGCCGCGGAGTGGACCTTGAGGTGCGCGCCCACCAGGTCGAGCGCGCTCGCGCGCACCGGGGCGTCGAGGCTCACGATCTCGCGCAGCACGCGCGCGATGGTCGGGTCGGCCCCGGCCACCTGGACGATGGCGTCCACGTACTCGTCGTCGGTGAGCCGCGCGGGCGTCACTGGATCTTCGCCCCGGGCGGGAGGTCGCGGTCGAGCGTCAGCACCGCGAGCTTGCCCTCGGTGGACGCCGCCAGGACCATGCCGTTGGACTCGACGCCCATGAGCTTCGCCGGCTCCAGGTTCGCGACGACGACGACCTTCTTGCCGACGAGGTCGGCCGGCGCGTAGTGCTCGGCGATCCCGGCGACGAGCGTGCGCTGCTCGGCGCCGAGCGACACGGTGAGCTTCAGGAGCTTCTTCGACTTCGGCACGGGCTCGGCGGCGACGATCTCCGCCACGCGCAGGTCGACCTTCCCGAAGTCGTCGATGCTGATGCGGGCGCCCGCGGGGACAGGCGCGTCCGCCGTGGGCGCGGCCGCCTTCTTGTCTTCGACGCGCGGGAAGAGCCCGGAGACCTTCGCGACCTGGGTGCCGGCCTCGAGGCGCCCCCACTCGGCGTCGGCGAGCTTCGGCTCGCCCGTTTGACCGAGCGCCGTATTGATCTTCGCCGCGGCGTCCGGCAGGAATGGCGCCAGGAGGATCCCGAGCAGCCGTAGAGACTCGGCGAGGGAGTAGAGGACCGTGCTCAGTCTCGGCCGACCGACCGGCTCGAGCTGCTTGGCGATGACCCATGGCTGCGCCGTATCGACGAAGCGATTCACCGCGCCGACGAACTCCCAGATAGCCGTGAACGCCTTCTGGAACGCGAACTCGGCCATGGCAACCTCGACCCCGGCCTTTGCGCGCTCGAAGTCCGGTCTCAGCTGGGGGACGGTGCCATGCGGAGCTACAACGTCTTGATGCCATCGCGGCACCCTGCCCTCGGCCATGTTCACGATCAGCGTCGTCGCGCGCGAGACGAGGTTGCCCAGGTCGTTGGCGAGGTCGGCGTTGAGCCGGCCGACGAGCGCCGCCTCGCTGAAGTCGGCGTCCAGGCCGAACACGGGCTCACGCAGCACGAAGTAGCGGAACGCCTCGGCGTACTTCGCCTGCATCGCGAGCGGGTCCACGACGTTGCCGAGGCTCTTGGACATCTTCTGACCGTTGACCGTCCAGTAGCCGTGGACGTCGAGGTGCTGGAAGACGGGCAGCCCCGCCGCGTGCAGCATGCAGGGCCAGTAGACGGCGTGGGGTTTGAGGATGTCCTTGCCGATCAGGTGCCGCACGTTCGGCCAGAATTTGTCGAAGCGGGCGGCGCCCGGGCCGCCGAGCGCGGAGACGTAGTTGATCAGCGCGTCGAACCAGACGTAG
Source organism: Candidatus Methylomirabilota bacterium (assembly GCA_035260325.1). Lineage (NCBI taxonomy): Bacteria > Methylomirabilota (SeqCode) > Candidatus Methylomirabilota bacterium. Next base: position 6,249 of record DATFVL010000025.1, read on the forward strand.
GTGACGTACTTGTCGTCGAACGGGAGCGGGATCCCCCACTCGAGCCGGCGGCGCGGGCGGCTGATCGAGAGGTCCTGGAGCGGATCGCGCAGGAACCCGAGGATCTCGTTGCGGTAGCGCTCGGGGCGGACGAGGTCAGGGTGGTCGTTGACATGATGGATCAGCCACGCCTGGTACTTCGACATCTTGAAGAAGTAGTTCTCCTCCTCGATCCACGTGAGGGGGGTCTGGTGGTCGGGGCACTTGCCGTCGACGATCTCCTTCTCGGTGTAGAAGCGCTCGCATCCGAAGCAGTAGTGGCCGCCGTAGGTGCCGAGGTAGATCTCGCCCTTGTCCCACAGCGTCTGGAGGACCGCCTGGACGACCTTCTCGTGACGCGGCTCGGTCGTCCGGATGTAATCGTCGTTCGAGATGCCGAGCGTCTTCCACGTCTCGCGGAACACGCCCGAGATCCGATCGGCGTACTCCTTCGGCGACACCCCGGCCGCCGCCGCGATCTGCGCGATCCTCTCGCCGTGCTCGTCGGTGCCGGTGAGGAAGAAGACCTCGTCGCCCGCGAGCCGGCGCCAGCGCGCCATCGCGTCGGCCATGATCGTCGTGTAGGCGTGCCCGATATGTGGGCGGTCGTTGACGTAGTAGATCGGCGTCGTGAGATAGAACGCGCGAGCGGTCACGATCCCTCGAGCTGGGCCTGCACGTGCGACCGCCCCTCCCAGGTGAGCTGGTCGAGCGGGACCTCGGCCTCCGTCCCGTCGGGGAAGCCGACGACGACCGACTGCTTCAGCACACGGATCGACCGCACCTTGCCGGTCATGCAGCCCCCGCCGCCGCACGAGGCCTGGCACGGCGTGTTGACGCGCGGGAGCCGGGCACGGAGCTCCTGGTACGTCGAGAACTCGTAGAGGAGACAGCACTTGAGCCTGCCGCAGTTCCCGAGCAGCCGGTTGTCGGTCAGCGGCATGTCCTGGGCCTTCGCCATCTTCACCGAGATCGGCTCGAAGCGGCGCAGATGCGACGAGCAGCAGAGCTGGCGCCCGCACGGCCCGATGCCGTCAAGCACCTTGGTGGTGTCGCGCGCGCCGATCTGCCGCATCTCGATCCGCGCGCGGAACTCGCGCGCCAGGTCGCGGACCAGGTCGCGGAAGTCCACGCGCGTCTCCGCGTTGAAGTACACGGCCACGCGCCGCCCCCCGGCCTGCATCTCGACGTCCACGACCTTCATCGCGAGGCCGCGACCGCGGGCCAGCTGCTGGCAGACGCCGACCGCGTGCTCCTCCTTCGCGCGGCGCTCGCGGTACTCACGCGCCTCCTCGTCGGTCGCGCGCCGGAGCACGCGGTGGTAGAGGCGGTCGCGCTTGAATTCCGGCAGCTCGCGCTTCGGCCGGCGCACCTCGCCGACCGCGTCGCCGCCGGAGGTCTCGACCAGCACCAGGTCCCCGACGTGGGCGTCGACGTCGCCGAGCCGGTAGTCCTCGGCCTGCGCGGTCGCGTGGAGGCGGATGCCGATCAGGTACTCGTCCATGGATCTATCCTCATGCCGCCCGCAGGGCGAAGCGGCTCAAGAGCACCTCGACGGTCAGCCGCGGCGTCACGTTGTGCACGAGCGCCTCGCGCGCCTCGCGGCAGAGCTCGACGGCGCGCAGGAGGTCGGCGAGGGTCCAGCGCTCCGCCTCGCGCGCGAGCTCGGCCGCGCGGTCGGCGTTGACGAACAGGCCGGCCGGCGCCCCCGCCTGGGCGAGGAGGAGGTCGCGCGCCCAGAGCCAGTAGGCGTCCACGAGCGCCTCGGCCTTCTCGCGGTCCAGACGCTCGGCGCGCCGGAACATCTCGTCGGCGCCCTTCGTCCGGACCTCGGCGAGCAGCTCGAAGGCCTGGGTCCGGGCGTCGGCCGCGGCCTCGTCGCCGCGCGGCGCGAAACGCACGACCTGGCAGCGCGACAGCACCGTGGCGGGCAGCGCGCGCGCCCGCGGGAGGATCAGGATCATCACCGTCCCCGGCGGCGGCTCCTCGAGCGTCTTCAGGAAGGCCTGCGGCGCCTCGCCGGTCATGCGCTCGGCCTCGTCGAGCACGAAGACCTTCCGGCGCGCCATGACCGGGCGCAGCGACGCCTCGCGCCCGAGCTCGCGGATCGCGCCGATACGGAGCGCCCGCGCGCCCTTCGGGTTCGTCTCGGGCGGCGTCGGTACGAGCACGTGGAGGTCGGGATGCCGGCGCCCGGCCGCGAGGCGGCAGGCGTTACACCGCCCGCAACCACCCTGGGGACAGAGCAGGGCCTGGGCGAAGGCGACGGCGGTCGTCATGCGCCCGGCGCCGGCGGGGCCGACGAACGCGTAGGCGTGGGCCACCCTGTCGCTCTCGAGCGCACGGCAAAGGAGCGCGACGGCGCGGGGCTGGCCGGAGATCCCTTCAAGCGCCACGCAGGAACTCCTCCACGACGGCCCGCACCTGGCGCTCGACCTCGGCCGGCGGCAGCGTCGCGCGGATCAGGCGCACGCGCTTCGGCTCGGCGCGGAGGATCTCGAGGTACCCCCGCCGGACGCGACGGTGGAACGCGAGCTTCTCGCGCTCGAAGCGGTCGAGCCGGCGGCGGCCGATGCGCCGAAGACCCTCCGCGGGGTCGAGGTCGAAGAGGAGCGTGAGGTCCGGCAGCACGCCGCCCGTCGCACGCACGTTCAACTCGCGGATCAGGTCGGCGTCCACGCCGCGGCCGTAGCCCTGGTAGGCGACGGTCGCGTCGGCGTAGCGGTCGGAGAGGACGACGCGGCCGCGCTCGAGCCACGGGCGGATCTTCTCGGTGACGTGCTGATGGCGCGCGGCCATGAACAGGAAGACCTCGACGAGGGGCTCGGGGGCGAGGCGGGGGCGCTCGAAGAGCCCGCGCACCGCGGCGCCCAGGCGCGTCCCGTCGGGCTCGCGGGTCCGCTCCACGCGGTGTCCCCGGGTACGAAGCCAACGCTCGAGGCGGAGCAACTGGGTCGTCTTGCCCGACCCCTCGACGCCCTCGAACGTGATGAGCGCTCCAGTCACGTTGAGAACCTCCGGGTGCTGCGATACGTCACTGTAGCACGCCTCGGGCTCCGCCTGGCGGTCGCGCGCCCGCGCGCCTCGGCCGCGCCGCGCCCCGCTCGCCCTGGCCCGCGACCCGCCGCCGTCACACCCGCGAGCGCACCGTCAGCACCGGACAGTGCGCGGTCCGCACGACACGCTCCGCGACGCTGCCGAGCAGCATCCGCCGGACGCCGGTGCGCCCGTGCGTGCCGAGGACGAGGAGCCCGACCCGCTTGCGCCGGGCCCCGGCGACGATCGCCGGCGCGGCCGCTCCCTGGAGGAGCAGCGTCGAGACGCGAAGGCGGTCCCGCCGCGCCGCGGCGGCCAGGCGCTCGAGCCTCCCGCGGGCGCTCGTGCGCGCCGCGGTCCAGATCTGCTCGATCACCCTGGGCGAGACGTAACCCTCGCCGACGGCGACGGGCGGCATCGGTTGGTAGGCGTGGCACAGGACGAGCTCGGCGTGGAGCGCTTTCGCCAGCGCGCGCGCCAGCTTGAACGCCGCGCCGGAGGCCGTGGAGAAGTCAGACGCGTGCATGATGCGCTTGATGGTCACGGTGTCCCTCCCACCCCGCTGTGTTGGCCGAAGTCTACGCGCTTTTGCCGCGCGCGCGCCTCAGTCCCTGACCGCGCCCGCGAGGAGCCCGCTGACGAGGAAGCGCTGGAGCCCGACGACGATCAGCACGGGCGGCAGACTCGCGAGCATCGAGGCCGCGGCGATGTCGCCCCACGGCACTTCGAAGACCCCGGGGAAGAGCGCGAGCGCGACCGGGATCGTGCGGCTCGCCTCTGACGCGGTGAACGTGTAGGCGAAGAGGAACTCGTTCCAGCTGAAGAGGAACGTGAGCAGCGCCGCCGAGGCCAGGCCCCGGGCGAGCAGCGGCACGACGATCCACCGGAGCGCGCCGAGCCGCCCCGCGCCGTCCACGGCGGCCGCCTCCTCGGTCTCGAGCGGGATCTCGCGGATGAACCCGGCGAGGAGCCAGACCGTCAGCGGCAGCGCGAACGAGGTGTGGACGAGGACGAGCCCCGTCCACGTGTCGCGCAGTCCGAGCGCCCGCAGCAGGAGGTACAGCGGGCTCACGGTGGCGATCTGGGGGAACGCGGTGGACGCGACGATCGCGAGCAGCAGCGCGCGCGTGCCGGGCACGGCGAGCCGCGCGATCGCGTACGCGGCGGGGAGCCCGAGGACGAGGGCGAGCAGCGTCGTGAGGGCGGCAATGCCGAAGCTGTTCACGAGAGCCCGGGGAATCAGGCTCTGCTCGAGCACGACGCGATAGTGCTCGAGCGTGAGCCGGCTCGGGAGGAGCGGCGGCAGGCGCAGGAGCTCGGCCTCCGGCTTGAACGAGGTGAGGAGCTGCCAGAAGAACGGGACCGCGTACGCGGCGAGGGCGCCGAGCGCCAGGAGGTCCGCCGCGTTCGTCCGGACCCGCCTCATGCCGCGACGGCGTTCCCGCGGCCGCGGCGAAGGTACGCCCACGCGACGGCCATCACGAGGACGAAGACGACGACGCCGATCGCCGAGCCGAAGCCGAGCTGAAGCATCTGGAAGAGGCCCCGGTAGGCGTAGACGGTGAGCGTCTCGGTCGTGCCCGCCGGGCCGCCGCCCGTCAGCACGAACATGATGTCGAACGCCCGCAGCGCGTCGAGCGTCCGGAAGAGGAGCGCCAGGAGCAGGATCCGCGCGAGGAGCGGCAGCGTGATGCGCCCGAGCGTGGCGAGGCGTCCGGCGCCGTCCACCTGCGCGGCCTCGTAGAGCTCGGCCGGGATCGCGAGGAGCCGCGCGTAGCAGAGGAGCGCCACGAACGGCATCGCGCGCCAGACGTCGGCCAGGATCACCGCCGGGAGGGCCAGCGCGGGGTCGCCGAGCCAGTTGAGCGCCCGGCCGCCGAGGAGGACGTTCACGAGGCCCGCCGCCGGGTGGTAGAGCCACTCGAAGAGCTTCGCGGTCACGACCGCCGGCATCGCCCACGCGAGGAGGAGGAGCGCCAGGGCGAGCCGCCGCCCGCGACGCTGGCGGGCGAGCGCCAGCGCCACGCCGACGCCGAGCACGAGCTCGAGCGCGACCGACCCGACCGTGAAGAGCGCGGTCGTGCGGGCGGCGCCCCAGAAGCGCGGGTCGCCGGCGAGGAAGGCGTAGTTGTCGAGGCCCGCGAAGCGCGCGACGCCGAAGATGGGCACGCGGTGTTGGAGCGAAAGCCAGAGCACCCAGAGGCCCGGGAACGCCGTGAGGGCGCCCAGCGCCACGAGCGTGGGCGACAATAGGATCAGCCCCAGCCGCCGGTCGCCGCGCCGGCGCGCCGTCAACGGAGCGCCTCGAGGAAGTGCTCGAGGCGCGCGTGCCCGTCGGCGATCGCCCGCGGCGCCGGCTTCACGCCGGCGAGCGCCGCCGAGAACTCCGGCTGGAGCGTCGCGGAGAGCAGGAGGTAGTACGGCGTGACCGGACGCGGGCGCCCGTCGAGCATCAGCGCGCGGAGCCGCGGGAGCCCGGGGCGCTGCCGCACGAGGTCGGGATCGTCGTAGAGCGCCGTGCGCGTCGGCGAGAGCGCCGCGCCGAGCGCCATGGCCTTCTGGGCGCGCGCGCTCGAGAGGAAGCGGGCCAGCGCCACCGCGAGCTCGGGATGGCGGCTCCGGCGCGACACGCCGAGATGGGCGCCGCCGGTGGACCCCGCGCCCCGCGGGCCTCCCGCGCGCCCCGGCAGCGGCGCGACCCCGACACGGCCGCGGACGGGCGAGCCCGGCGCCTGGAAGAGATCCATCGCGTACGGCCAGTTCCGGAGAAAGACGGCGTGGCCGTCGCCGAACGCGCGACGCGAGAGCTCCTCGTCGGCCGCCGTCGTCCACGCGGGGCTCACGCCGGTCTCGATGAGACCGCGGAGGAACGCGAGCGCCTCGGCGGCGCGCGCGGGCTCCGGGAAGACGGTGCCGTCCGCCGCGACGAGGCGCGTGCCGCTCGCCCAGAACGCCTCGAGCACGTTCACGACCATGCCCTCGTACTGCTTGCCCTGGAAGAGATAGCCGTCGAGCCTCGGGTCGCGCTCCCCCGCGCGGACGGTGCGGGTCTGCGCCACCAGCTCGTCCCACGTCTGGGGCGGCCGGAGACCGTACTTCGCCAGGAGGTCGGCGCGGTAGTAGAGGAGGCCGACGTTCATGTTCCAGGGGATCGCCCACACGCGCCCGCCGTACGTCGCGGCCTCGACCGTGCTCGGAAAGTACGGCGCGAGCTCGTCCGGCGGGAGCCGCGGCGTGAGGTCGAGCAGCCAGCCCGCGCGGGCGAACTCCGGCACCCAGATGACGTCGAGCATCATGACGTCGAACCCCGGGCTCCGCCCCTCGAGGTTGATGACGTAGAACTGGTGCTGCTCGTCGGAGGTCCACGGGAGCGCCTCGCCCCGGACGCGCACGCCCGGATGGGCCGCCTCGAACTCTCGCAGGAGCCGGGGGAAGGGGTCGGCGGGCCCGAGGATGCGCGCGTACTTGAGGACCAGCGTGACGGACGCGCCGCCCGCCGGACGCTCGGCGCAGCCCGCGAGGGTCAGGAGCGTCGCCAGGAGCGCGACGGCGCGCAGGCGCGGCGCGCCCCGATCGCTCGACCGCGCCTTCAGGTGTTTACCTGAGCTTGAGCCGCAGGTCCTCGTACGGCGCCGAGTACGCGTGGCCGGCGATGAGCCCGAGCCCCGACTCCTCGACGCGCGGGCCCACGCCGTTCACGAACGCGAGCTGCCAGATCGGGACGAACATCGCCTTCTCGTGGATGAGCTGCTGGATCCGGTGCAGGATGGCCTCGCGCCTCTTCGCGTCGAGCTCGCCCGCCTGCTCGCGGAACAACCCGTCGATATCGGGATAGCTCCCGTAGACGTAGGTACCGCCCGCGGCCACGAAGGCCTCGATCCGGGTCGCGGCGTTGCCGAAGGCGCCGCTCGCGCCGTAGGCGAGGTTCTTGTACTTCTTCTCCGACCAGGTCTTGAAGTGGGCCGCGCGCTCGAGCGGCCGCAGCTTCGCGCGGATCCCGACCGCCTGGAAGTGGTTCAGGATTGCCTCCTGCACGTTGGCGTACGAGATGTCGCAGAAGTACTCGCCGGCGTCGAAGCCGTTCGGATAGCCGGCCTCGGCCAGGAGCTGGCGGGCCCGGGCGGGATCGTACGGGTACGCGGGCGGCTGCCAATAGAAATCGAACGTGCTCGGGATGATGCTCCCCGTGAGCTTCGAGTGACCGAGCGTGATGGCCTGGTTGATGGCCTTCCGGTCGACGGCGTAGTTCGCGGCCAGGCGCACGCGGCGGTCGTGCCAGGGCGACTTCGGGTCCCACTGGTCGAGCATGTTGACCCACTGCGCGGCCTGGATGACCGTCGGCTTCAGCGCGAGGCCGGGCGTGCGCAGGACCTCTTCGGCCAGCTCACCGCGGATCGAGTAGACGATGTCCACCTCGCCACGCTTGAGCGCCGCGAGCCGTGTCGCCTCGTCCGGGATCACCTTGAAGACCAGACGCCGGACGCTCGGCGGCTTGCGCCAGTACTGCTCGAAGGCCTCCAGGACGAGCTCCACGCCGGGGGTGGACGAGACGAACTTGTAGGGGCCGGCGCCGATCGGGGCCTTCTTGTAGCCCTCGTCGCCGACCTTCTCGACGTATTTCTTGGGCACGATCCAGCCGGCGCTCGTGGCGCTCGAGTAGAAGGTCATGAAGTCGGGCCACGGGCGCTTCAGGCGGATGCGGACGCGGGCAGGGTCCGGCGTCTCGACCGCCGCGACCATCTCGTGGAGGGTCTTGCCGGCGGCGCCCCGGTAGCGCTCGAACGAGAACTTGACGTCCTCGGCGGTGACGGGGTCGCCGTTGTGGAACCTGACGCCCTTGCGGAGCACGAACTCGTAGACGAGCCCATCGGGCGAGACGCTCCACGACGCGGCGAGGCTCGGCGCCATCGAGTTGCCGGGCATGGCCTTCACCAGCGCGTCGTGCAGCGCGTAGAACACCATGTACGGCGTGATCATCCCCGGAGACTCGGCGGGATCGAACCAGGTGGGCGCGAGCGTGATGTGGACGCCCCACGTGAGCTGCCCCTCGGGCGCGGCGCCCGAGCGCCCCGGCGCGAGCAGGACGGCGCAGGCGAGGAGGGCGACGAGGACCGCACGAGACCGCGTTCGTTCGACCGGCACCGGTCGCTTCACGATGGTCACCTCCCGGAGTGAGGCGATTATCGGCGACCCGGCGGGGTTGTCAATCGCCGCGCGCGACACGCTGGCCTTTTGAGCGTTCCTGTCGTACCTTTCCCAGACAGGCACGGGCGGCGCCGCGCGAGCCCCCGGCAGAGGAGAAACGGCCATGCCCAAGATCAAGCACATCGCCCTCTCGACCCAGGACGTGGACAAGACCGCCCGGTTCTACATCGACGTGTTCGGCATGAAGGAGATCGGCAAAATCGACAGCCCGAGCGCCAGGGGCTACTACCTGAGCGACGGCGACATCAACCTGGCGATCCTCAACTTCAAGAACGACGCGTCGGCCGGGGCCGAGCGCGGCAAGGACTGGAGCGGCATCCACCACATCGGCTTCCAGGTCGAGGGCCTGGAGGCGATCACCGAGCGGCTGGCCGCCGCGGGCTCGAAGCCCCGCGACGACATCAACCAGGCCCTCGGAGTGGGTCAGGGCCACCACCGCTACGCGAACGTCGAGGTGAAGTACAGCGGCCCCGACGGAGTCACGGTCGATGTCTCGGAGACGGGCTGGGTCGGGACGACCGGGTCCAGCGCCTAGCAGCCCTCACTCGCGGCCACCGCGCAGATTGCTCGCTCTGAAGCGCGAAGACGAGCACGGGCCCGACCGCCAGCACGACGGGGTAGTAAGATCCCGCGATAGCTCATCCCGAGCAAAGGAGACGCCCATGGATCCTCATCGCGTGCTGCGCTTCAGCGTTCTGGCGGTCGCGTGGGTCGCCCTCGCCTGCGGGGTCGGCGCCGGCCCGGCGCGCGCCGACGAGACCTGCAACTCGCCGTACATCGCCAAGCTCATCAAGGGTCAGGAGGACTACGTCTACGTCTGGACCCTGGGCGTCGAGGGGCTCGGGGACGGCTCGGACAAGCTCGTGACCGTGGACGCGCACCCGAAGTCGAAGGGCTACGGGAAGGTGATCGCCTCGGTCTCGGTCGGCTCCCGCGGCGAGGCGCACCACATGGGCTTCACCGACGACCGGCGCTTCATCTGGGCCGGGGGGCTCGCGGAGGCCAAGATCTACGTGTTCGACATCGCCACCGATCCGGCGAAGCCGAAGCTCGTGCGGACCATCGCCGACATGGCCGACAAGACCGGTTACCTTGGCCCGCACACCTACTATGCACTCCCCGGCCGGATGCTGGTGCAGGCGCTCTCGAACACCAAGGACAAGAGCGGCGTCACCGGCATGGCGCTCTACAACAACCGGGGCGAGTTCGTCGCTTCCTACGCGATGCCGACCGACGGCGGCGGCGACGGGTACGGCTACGACCTCCAGGTCAACCCGAAGAAGAACGTCATGCTCACCTCGAGCTTCACCGGTTACACGAACTACATGCGCTCGCTCTGGGAGCTCGTGAAGGATCCGGAGGCGATGAAGCGCTTCGGCAACACCATGGTGGTCTGGGACCTCAAGGCCATGAAGCCGCGCAAGGTGCTGAGCGTGCCCGGCGCGCCGCTGGAGATCCGCTGGTCGCTCAACCCCGGGGACGACTGGGCCGTGGTCGCGACAGCGCTCACGTCCAAGATCTGGCTCGTGAAGCAGGACGGCAAGGGCGGGTGGCAGGCGAAGGACGTGGCGACCATCGGCGACCCCGCCAAGGTCCCGCTGCCGGTCGACACCAGCATCACGCGCGACGGCAAGGGGCTCTGGGTCAACACGTTCATGGACGGCACGACGCGCTATTTCGATCTGCGCAATCCGGAGGCGCCGAAGCAGACCTACGCGAAGGTCACCGGCAGGCAGGTCAACATGATCTCGCAGAGCTGGGACGGCAGGCGCGTCTACGTCACCTCGTCGCTGCTCGCCAACTGGGACAAGCTCGGCGCCGACAACGAGCAATTCCTGCGCGGCTTCACCTGGAACGGCAAGGAGCTCAGGCAGGTTTTCGAGCTCGACTTCACGAAGGAGAAGCTCGGCCGCGCCCACCACATGAAGCTCGGGTCGAAGGCGCTGCGCAGCGCCGCGGCCGGCCCGCGGCGCTCGCGCGCGTGACGCCGCGCTGAGGCGGGGCCCGTGAGGGTCGGCGGCGCGCGCGCCACGCGGCCCGTGGCGGCCGGGCTCGCGCTGCTCGGCTGGCTCGCCTGCGCCCCCGCGGCGGGCGCGCACGAGGCCGAGCCCCTGCCCGCCCTCGACTTCGAGCCGCCGCCTCCGGGCAGCTACACGTTGCACCGCATCATGGCGGCGCCCGACGGCGCGGTCCTGGGCATCGACGGCCGTGCGCAGCGGCTCTCCCGGTTCACGCGCGACCGCATCACGCTGCTCGGATTCATCTACAGCACGTGCGTCGATCCGGGCGGCTGTCCCCTGGCGTACCGCGTGTTCGACGCGCTCAAGCAGGCGATCGTGGCGACGCCCGCCCTGCGCGACCGGGTGCGGTTCGTGACGCTGTCGTTCGATCCGGCGCGCGACACGCCGGAGGTGATGCGGCGGTACGGCGGGAGCCGCGTGAGCGACGAGGGCGACGGAGTGCGCTGGTACTTTCTCACGACCCGCTCGGCACAGGAGCTGATGCCGCTGGTCGAAGGCTTCGGCCAGGACGTCCACGTGACGCTCGACCGGTCGAACGGGACACCGCGGCGGGAGCTCTCGCACGTGCTGAAGGTGTTCCTGATCGACGGCGCGGGCTTCGTCCGCGAGATCTACACGTCCACCTTCCTCCACCCGCGGACCGTGCTGAACGACATCGAGACGCTCCTCCTGGAGGAGGGCGTCAGACCCTGAAGGAGCCCAGCATGTCGGCGCCCGGACCCGTGCCGCCGACGGCGGCGAACGCCGCGTGGCCCAACGTCCTCCACACGCGCATCGCCGACGTCGTGGGGCGGATGGGCCCGCCGCCCTGGTCCAAGCGCCTCATCGCCGACGAGCGCCAGCTGGTGACGCTGATCGCCAGCCCGCCGGGCGGCGGCAATCGCCCCCACTGGCACCGGGACTTCGACGAGTGGTGGGTCGTCCTCGCCGGGCGCCTCGAGTGGGAGCTGACCGGCGGGATCGTCGTGAAGGCGGCGAAGGACGACATCGTGTGGGTGCCCCGGGGAACGGTCCATCACATCAGGAACGTGGGCCAGGAGCTCTCGCTGCGCCTCGCGGTGGCCATGCCCCCGGCCACCCACTACTTCAGTCCCTGCGAGCAGTGCGGTTACACGGACGACGGTCCGCGCGAGTGGTGCGCGTGAGGGCCGCCGTCTACAGGCGGTGGACCGGGAAGATGATGCGGCGGATCGCCTCGACCTGCCGCGCCGCGACCTCCTCCGCGCGCCGGCGCTTAGGCTCGGGGAGCGGATCGGGCGGGTCCCACAGCGTCGGCGCCGCGAACGCGTAGCGCTCGAGGTCCGGGCCGAACGACGCCGGCAGCTCGGCCGGCAGCTCGACGCCGTTCAGGACCGCCCACGCCGCGGTCCAGGCGCGCGCGACGTTCGGCAGGTCGTAGCCGCCGCCGCCCAGGCAGAGGAGCCGGGGCGCCAGCTCGGCGATGCGCGCCACGGCGCGCGCGAAGCCCTGCACGTCGAGTGCTAAGTGGGTCAGCGGGTCGGTGCGGTGCGAGTCGATCCCGAGCTGGGCGACGACGACGTCGGGGCGGAACGCGCCGAGGAGCGGCGGGACGACCTGCTCGAAGGCCGGCAGGTAGACGGACGAGTCGGTATAGGGCTCGAGCGGGAGGTTCACCGAGTAGCCGAGCCCCGGGCCTTCGCCCGCCTCCTCGACGAAGCCCGTCCCCGGGAAGAGGTAGTCGCCGGACTCGTGGGTCGAGATCGTGAGCACGCGCGGGTCGCCGTAGAACGCGTACTGGACGCCGTCGCCGTGGTGGGCGTCGATGTCCACGTAGGCGACGCGGAGCCCGCGCGCTTTCAGGTGGAGGATGGCGAGGACGGCGTCGTTGACGTAGCAGAACCCGGAGGCGCGCGCCGGCAGCGCATGGTGGAGGCCGCCGGCGAAGTGAAAGGCCCGCGTCGCCGCGCCGCTCGCGACCAGCTCGGCCGCGAAGAGCGAGCCGCCCGCGCAGAGGCGCGCCGCGTCCCAGAGGCCGGGGAAGACCGGGTTGTCGCCGGGGCCGAGGCCGTAGCGCGCGGCGTGCGCGGGCGGCGCGCCGGTGTTGGCGGTCTTCAGCACCTCCAGGTACTCGCGCGTGTGCCAGCGCGCGAGCGCGCTCTCGTCCGCGGGCGCGCCCGCGTGGACCGCGGCGTCCGGGAGCTTCGTGAGGCCGTACGCCTCCATGAGGCGCCAGGTGAGCCCGAGACGCTCCATCCGGAGCGGGTGATGCGGTCCGTAGTCGAAGCGGACCCACGCGTCGGAGTGGACGAGCGCCGTCTTCACGTACGCTTCCAGGGGCCGGACTTGCCACCGGACTTCTCGACGAGCTGGATCCTCGCGATCGTCACGCCGCGCTCCACTGCCTTGATCATGTCGTAGACCGCGAGCGCCGCGACCGCGGCGGCGGTGAGCGCTTCCATCTCCACGCCCGTCTTGTCCACCGTCCGCACGCGGGCCAGCACCGTGAGCTCGCCGCGCTTGAGGTCGTCCTCGAACGTGACCTCGACACCGGTGATCCGCAGGGGGTGGCAGAGCGGGATGAGCTGCGGGGTGCGCTTGGCGGCCATGATCCCGGCGAGGCGCGCGACGGCGAGGACGTCGCCCTTGGGGGCGTTGCCGCGCCGGATCACCCGGAGGGTCGCGGGCGTCATCCGCACCACCGCCCGGGCGACAGCTTCGCGGGCGGTCTCGCGCTTCCCGGAGACGTCGACCATCCGGGCGGCGCCCTCCGCCGAGAGGTGGGAGAGGCCGCGAAACGCGCCCGCGCGAGCTTTCTTCAGGCCGTGACGCCGGAGCGGGCGTGCTTGAGGATGGCCTCCATGCGGTCCTTGGCGATCAGCTTCAACTTCTTCAGCTCGCTCATCCGCCACTGCTGGTCCGCCGAGAGCGGGGAGCTTCGCTTGAGCGCCTCGAGTTCCTGGTCGTGGGCCCCGTGTTCGGTGCGGAGGCGCCGGAACTCCTCGTTCTCGGCCATCAGTCGCTCGATGAGGGTCTCCTGGTCCATGCGGGGCCTCCTTCGGTGGAGGGTTGGCCGGTCACGGTGGTTGCCGGCCTCGTTATAGCTCCGGGAGGCTCCGAGTGTCAAGCTTGCGGCGCGAGCCGATGAGGTGCGCCGCGCTCGCCTTGAAGACCGCGGTGACCGCGACGCCCTCGGCCAGGCCGAGGTCGGCGACGGAGCGCGCCGTGACCGTCGCGACGAGGGGGAAGCCGACGTCCACGACGACGCGCGTGCCCGGCGTCGTCGGGACGACGCGCGAGATCGTGCCGCCGAGCCGGTTGCGGGCGCTCGACAGCGGGACCGTCTCTGTCGCGAGCGCCAGCGTGACGTCCTCGGGCCGGATCCCGAGCCTCACCAGCTCTCCGGCCTCCCCCACGGCCGCGACCTCGAGCTTCCGGCCCGCCACGTCCACGAGGGTCACGCCACCCTCGCGGCCGAGGACCCGCCCCGTCACGATCGTCTCGACGCCCACGAAGCGCGCGATCTCCTCGGACGCGGGCGCGTGGAAGACGCGCGCCGTCTCGTCGAGCTGCAGGATGCGGCCGCCCATGAGGACCGCGACCCGGTCGGCGAGCGCGAGCGCCTCGCTCCGGTCGTGCGACACCACGACGGTCGTCACCCGGTCGGCGCGCAGGATCCCGGCGAGGTCGGGCAGGAGGGCCGCGCGCGTGGGCTCGTCGAGCCCGGCGAACGGCTCGTCGAGGAGCAGCACGTCGGGCTCGAGCACGAGCGCGCGCGCGAGCGCGACGCGCTGCGCCTGGCCGCCCGAGAGCGTGCGGGCGCGCTGGTCGCGGAGCGGCGCGACGTTGAGCCGCTCGAGCCAGCGGCGGACGCGCGTCTCGCACTCGTCCGCCGCGACGCCGCGGAACGAGAGCCCGAGGGTGACGTTGTCGCCCACGGTCATGTCGGCGAGGAGGGGCTGCTGGAAGACCATCGCGATCCGCCGGCGCTCGGCGAGCGCCCGCCCGGCGTCCACGGCGCGGCCGCGGAAGCTCACCGAGCCGAGCGCCGGCCGCTCGAGGAGCCCGAGCACGCGCAGCAGCGTGGACTTCCCGCTCCCGTTCGGGCCGATGACCGCGAGGACCTCGCCCTCGCGCACCTCGAGCGCCGGCACGTCGAGCGCGTCCGTCCCCGCGTAGCTCACCCGGACGCCCGCGAGCTCGAGGACGGCGGGCGCCATCAGGCAGGGAGCACGTGGATCGAGCCGCGGTGGATCGAGAACTGCCACCGGCGGTCGCGCTCGATCTCGAGGATCTCGTAGACGAGGTGCGGCACCTCGACCTCGAGGTCGAAGTCGCCCTGCGCCGGCGCGCCGGGCGCCTCGAGGCGGAGGCGCAGCGACCACACCGTGCCGAAGTCGGCCTCGCCCACGATGCGGCCGGCCATGAGGTTCATGTGGTGCTGGGGGTCGGGCGCGCCGCGGTCCTTGCGGATGAGCCGCACGTACTCGGGACGGATGAAGAACGCGATGGGGCTGTCGGGGGGCGGCAGGTAGGAGCGCGTCGGCGAGTTCACGGCCTCGAGCGTCTGGCCGCGCCAGCGGAGCTGGATGCGCTCGGGCGTCGCCTTCACGACGGTGCCGTGGAGCACGTTCCGGAGGCCCATGATCCCCGCGACCGCCGCCGACGCGGGCTGCCAGAGGAGCTCCGCGCGCGGCGCCGACTGGATCACGCGTCCGCCCTCGTAGACGACGATGCGGTCGGCGAGCCGGTACGCCTCGGTGAAGTCGTGCGTCACGACGACCGCGGCCGTGCCCCAGGCGGCGAGGACCTCGCGCAGCTCGTCGCGCAGCGCGCGCCGGAGCGGGGCGTCGAGCGCGGAGAGCGGCTCGTCGAGCAGGAGGAGCGCGGGATCGATCGCGAGCGCCCGCCCGAGCGCGACGCGCTGACGCTGGCCGCCGGAGAGCTCCGACGGGTAGCGCGCCTCGAGCCCGCCGAGGCCGAGGCGCTCGATCACCTCGGCGCTCCGGCGCCGTCGCTCGCCGTGCGGCCGGCCGCGCAGGCCGAAGGCGACGTTCGCGGCGACGGTGAGGTGCGGGAAGAGGGCGTAGCCCTGGAAGACGTAGCCGATCCGCCGCCGCTGCGGCGGCAGGTCCACGCCCGACGCCCCGTCGAAGAAGACGCGGTCGTCCACGACGATGCGGCCGGCGTCGGGCCGGACGAGCCCCGCGAGGCATTGGAGCGTCAGCGTCTTGCCGGCGCCCGACGGACCGAAGAGCCCCACGACGGATTTCTCCGCGCGCCAGCCCACGTCGAGCGTGAATCCGGGATACCGCTTGACGATCTCGACTGTGACCACGGTCAATACCGGAGCCGAGCCAGCCGGCTCAGGCCGAAGAGCAGCACCACGACGACGCCGACGGCGATCAGCGCGAGGGCGTTCGCCTCGGGGAGCTGCGCGCCCTGCACGCGGTCGTAGATCGCGAGCGGCAGCGTCTGGGTCCGCCCGGGGATGTTGCCCGCGACCATGAGCGTGATCCCGAACTCGCCGAGGGCCCGGCAGAAGGCCAGCACGGCGCCGGCCAGCACGGAACGCCAGGCGAGCGGCAGGGTCACGCTCCAGAACACGGACCACTCCGAGCGCCCGAGCGTCCGCGCGGCCTGCTCGAGCTGGTGGTCCACGGTCTCGAACCCCGCCTGGGCCGACTTGATCAGGAGCGCGATCGAGCCGACGCACGCCGCGAGCACCGCGGCGCCCCACGTGAACGCCAGCTCGAGCCCGATCGCGGCGAGTGCCTGCCCCACCGGCCCGCGGCCGCCGATGACGAGGAGCAGGTAGTAGCCGAGGACGGTCGGCGGCAGCACCAGCGGCAGGACGACGGCCGCCTCGAGGACGTTGCGTCCCGGGAAGCGCCGACGCGCCAGCAGGAGGGCGACCGGGATGCCGATCAGCAGCGTCAGCGCCGTCGCGGTCAGGGCGACGCGGAGGGAGAGCCACACGGGGAAGAGGTCCATGCGCGGTCAGAGCTCCCCGGGCAGCCTGAACCCGTAGCGCTTCATGATCGGGCGGCCCTCCGGCCCGTTGACGAACTGGATGAACGCCAGCCCGAGCTCGGGCCGCGGGCTCCGCCGCACCACGGCGGCGACCTGGTCGAGCGGCACGTGCAGCGCGGAGTCGATCGGCGCCCAGTCGACCTCCGGAACGTCCGCGATGGACCGGGCGACGATCCCGGCGTCCACCGCCCCGGTCTGGACGAACTGGAGCGTGTGGCGGATGTTCTCGCCGTAGACGAGCTTGGGCCGGACCGCCTCCCAGATCCCCGTCTTCCGGAGGGCCTGCTCGGCGGCCCGGCCGTAGGGCGCGTGCGCCGGGTTCGCGATGGCCACGCGCCGGACGCGCGCGTCGAGGAGGCTCCGGAGCTCCGGGAGCTTCGGCCCGAACGCCTTCGCGGTGACGAGGACGATCCGCCCCTGCGCGTAGAGCGTCCGCGTCTCGGCGAGCAGGACGCCCTCGGCCACGAGCGCGTCCACGAACGACCGGTCGGCGGCGAAGAACACGTCCGCCGGTCCGCCCTCGCGGATCTGGTAGGCGAAGTTCCCCGTCGAGCCGAAGACGAGCGTGACGCGCGCACCCGTCGCCTTCTCGAAGCGCGGCGCCAGCTCCCTGAACGCGAACGCAAGGTCCGCCGCGGCGAACACCGTGAGCGACGGCGGCTCGGCGGCGACGCTCGAGCCGGGGGAAAGGGCGAGCCACGCGAGGGCTACGCCGAGGAGCAGCGGGCGCCGCATCACGCCCCACATTCTACAGTCGGCGCCGCTACGGGGCGCTGCGCTGCTGGATCACGGTCAGCGCCCAGTTCACGAGGAAGACGACGACGAGCAGGAGGACCGAGAGCGCGAGCGCGACGTCGAAGTTCCCCTTGCCGGTCTCGAGCACCATCGCCGTCGTGAGCGTACGCGTCTGCCCCTTGATGTTGCCGCCGACCATCATCGAGGCGCCGATCTCCGAGATCACGCCGCCGAAGCCCGCCATGACCGCGGCGAGCACGGGCAGGCGCGCCTCGCGCAGCACGACCCAGACCATCTGGACGCGCGAGGCGCCGAGCGCCAGGAGCTGCAGCCGGAACGCTCGCGGCACCTGCTGGACCGCGGCGAGCGTCATCCCGGCCACGATCGGCGCCGCGATCACCACCTGCGCGACGATGATCGCGGCGGGCGTGTAGAGAACCTCGAGGCCGCCGAGCGGCCCGCTCCGCCAGAGCAGCAGCGTCACGAAGAGGCCGACGACGACGGGCGGCAGGCCCATGCCCGCGTTCACCGCGGCGACGACGAGGCCGCGGCCGGGGAAGCGCGCCAGCGCGAGCGCCGTGCCCGCGGGGATCCCGAGGGCAAGCGAGACGAGCGTGGCGCTCCCCGACACGAGGAGCGAGAGGCGGAGGATCCCCAACACCTCGCCGTCCCCCGCGAGGAGCAGCGCGGCCGCCTGCCCGACGCCGTCCAGGAGGAGGTCCATCTACTTCACGTCGGCGTCGGTGCGGCCGGCCAGCGGGACGAACAGCGACCGGCCATACGTATCCACGCCGAACGCCTCGATGACCCGCTGGACCGCCGGCGAGACGATGAACTCGGCGAACGCCCTGCCGCCGGCGGCGTTCACGCGCGGGCCGTTCGCGGGATCGACCTCCAGCACCGAGTACACATTCAGGAGCGGGCGGTCGCCCTCGACCATGATCGCGAGCGCGAGACGCTTCCGGAACGCGAGGAACGTCGCGCGGTCGGCGAGCGTGTAGGCGCGGCGGTCGTCGGCGATCCCGAGCGTCGCCCCCATGCCCTGCCCCGACTCGATGTACCACGGCGCGGCCGGCGTCACGCCGGCCTCCTTCCACAGCGCGAGCTCGAGGATGTTGGTGCCCGAGCCGTCCCCCCGCGACACGAAGGGCGCGCCCGCCGCCGCGACGCGCCGGAGCGCGGCGACCGCGCTCCGCTCGCCGCGGACCCGCGCGGGATCGGCCTCGGGGCCGAGCACGACGAAATCGTTGTACATGACGAGGCGGCGGTTCCGGAGCTTCCCCTCGGCGACGTACTTCTTCTCCAGCGCCGGCGCGTGGGCGAGCGTCACGTCGGCCTCGCCGCGCGCGGCGAGGGCGAGCGCCTGGCCCGTGCCCACCGCGATCGTCCTCACCGTGTAGCCGGTCCGCTGCTCGAACATCGGCACGAGGACGTCGAGGAGCCCCGAGTCCTGGGTGGACGTCGTCGTGGACAGGATGACGACCCTCGGCTGGGCGGCGGCGGGCGCGCCCGAGGCGAGCAGCACGAGCGCGGCGGCGAGCAGGCGGACGAGCATCCCCTCTCCTTTCGTCGAACTCGTAGTGTAGCGCACGGCGCTTGCGTTCCCGGAGAATCCCGCTATGCTTCGCCGCATCTGCAACGCAAGGAGGATCCTCCGATGGCCGACGAACGCAAAGGCGCCGTCACGCTCCGCGGCAACCCCCTGACGCTCGGCGGGCCCGAGCTCAAGCCCGGCCAGAGCGCCCCCGACTTCACCGTGCTCGACAACGCCCTCAAGCCGGTCAGGCTCGCCGAGGCGAAGGGCAAGGTGGTCATCCTGAGCTCCGTGCCGTCGCTCGACACGCCGACGTGCGACACCGAGACGCGCCGCTTCAACCAGGAGGCGGCGAAGCTCGGCGAGGGCGTGGAGGTGTGGACGATCAGCCGCGACCTGCCGTTCGCGCAGAAGCGCTGGTGCGGGGCGGCGGGCGTCACGAGCGTCAAGACGCTCTCCGACTTCCGCGCGCGCGTGTTCGGGCCGGCCTACGGCGTCGAGATCAAGGACGGCCCGATCGCCGGCCTCACCGCGCGCGCCGTGTTCGTCGTCGGCAAGGACGGCACGCTCCGGCACGTCGAGTACGTGAAGGAGATCGCCTCCGAGCCGAACTACGAGGCGGCGCTCGCCGCGGCGAAGGCGGCGGCCCAAGGAGGGTGAGATGGCCAGGATTCTCTACGTTGGCACCTCGGGCAGCGACGATCCGACCCGCGCCGGCCTGCCCTTCAACTTCGCGCTCGGAGCCCTCGAGGCCGGCCACCAGGCCGAGATCTTCCTCGCCGGCGAGGCTTCCTACGTCATGAAGGAGGAGATCGCCACCGCGATCCTGCCCGTCGGCATGCCGCCGCTCCGGGAGATGCTCCAGAAGGTGGTCGAGCAGCGCGTGCCGATCTACGTCTGAGGGCGCTGCTCGATGGCCCGTGGGGTCACGGAGCAGGACCTGAAGCCCAGGAACGCGCAGTTCATCACGCCCAAGGTCTTCGCCGAGAAGGTCGCCGCCGCGGACAAAGTCGTCACGACGTGAAGGTCGTCGTCCATCGCGACGCCGCCGAGCTGGCCGAGGCGGCGGCGCGCCTCTTCCGCGAGCGGGTCGCCGCGCGGCCGGGGCTCGCGATGGCGGTGCCCGCCGGCCGGACGCCGCGGCGCATGTACGCGCTCCTGCGCGAGAGGCAGGCGCGCGAGCCCGTGGACTTCGGCGCGATGCGCGTCTTCTCCGTGGACGAGCTCTGCCCGCCCGCGCCGAGCGACGGCTACTTCTGGCGCCAGGTCCGCGAGGAGTTCCTCGCGTGGGCCGGCGTGCCGCCCGCGCGCTGGCACCCGTTCCGGGTGGACGCGCCCGACCTCGAGGCCATGTGCGCCGAGTACGAGGCGGCGATCGCCGGGACCGGCGGGCTCGACCTCGTCATGCTGGGGCTCGGGCCCAACGCGCACATCGCGTCGAACGAGCCCGGGAGCGCCTTCGACTCGGTGACCCGGCCCGTTCGCCTCCTGCCCGAGACCGTGGGCTACATTCTGACCGACGAGGTGATCCAGGGCGGCGTCTCGGACCGCGCGGTGACGCTCGGCATCGACACGATTCTGAAATCGCGCGAGGTCGTCGTGCTCGTGAGCGGCCGCGCCAAGCGCGAGCCTCTCGCGAAGGCCCTCGAGGGGCCGATCGGCCCGACGGTGCCCGCCTCGGCGCTCCGGCTCCACGCCCGCTGCACAGTGCTCGCCGACCGGGAGGCGAGCCCCTGACCGGCGGCGCCGGTCAGCCGAGGTCGACCCAGACGGTCTTGACCTCGGTGTAGTGGTCGAGCCCGACCGAGCCCATCTCCCGTCCGAACCCGGACTCCTTGAAGCCGCCGAACGGCAGCGCGGCGTCGAACAGGTTGTAGGCGTTCACCCACACGGTGCCGGCGCGGAGCGCGCGGGCGGCGCGGAGCGCCTTCGCGACGTCGCGCGTCCAGACCGCCGCCGCCAGGCCGTACGTGGTGTCGTTGCCCTGGGCCAGGCCGTCCTCGAGCGACTTGAACGGGATCACCGAGAGGACGGGGCCGAAGATCTCCTCCCGCGCGATCTTCATCCGGTTCGTGACGCCGTCGAAGATCGTCGGCTCGACGAAGTAGCCCTTGCCGCCGCCGACGTTCGCCCGGCCGCCGCCCGCGACGAGGCGCGCGCCCTCGCGCTTGCCCGCCTCGATGTACGACAGCACCGTCTCCATCTGCTGCTTCGAGACGACGGGGCCCATGCGCGTCGCCTTGTCCATCGGGTCGCCCACCTTGAGGCCCTTCACCTTCTCGGTGAGCTGCGCCACCACCGCGTCGTGGATCGTCTCCTCCACGAAGAGGCGCGAGCCCGCGGCGCACACCTCGCCCTTGTTGTAGAAGATGCCCGTCATCGCGCCCTTCACCGCGGCGTCCACGTCGGCGTCGGCAAAGACGATGTTGGGGGACTTCCCGCCGAGCTCGAGCGACAGGCGCTTGAGCGTCCCCGCCGCCTCGCGCATGATCGCCTTGCCGACCTCCGTCGAGCCCGTGAACGCGATCTTGTCCACGCGCGGGTCGCGCACGAGCGCCATCCCGACCTTGCCGCCCGGGCCGGTGACCACGTTGAACACGCCCTCGGGCAGTCCGGCCTCCTGACAGAGCTCGGCGAACCGGAGCGCGGTGAGCGGCGTGAGCGACGCGGGCTTCAGCACCACCGTGTTGCCCGCCGCGAGCGCCGGTGCAATCTTCCACGACGAGAGCAGGAACGGGAAGTTCCACGGGACGATCGCGCCGACGACGCCGACCGGCTGGCGGAGCGTGAACGTGAAGGCGTTGTCCCGGAGCTGGAGCGTCTCGCCGTGGATCTTCGTCGCCCAGCCCGCGTAGTAGCGGAAGACCTCGGCGGCGAACGGGATCTCGACCTTGCCCGAGTCGAACATGGTCTTCCCGGTGTTGAGGCTCTCGAGCCGCGCCATCTCGTCGAGGTTCTGCTGGATGAGGTCGCCGAGCTTCCAGACGATGCGGCCGCGCTCGGCGGCGGTCAGCCGCGGCCACGGGCCCGCGTCGAACGCCTTGCGCGCGGCGGCGACGGCGAGGTCGACGTCGCGCTCGTCGCCCTTGCCGACCTCGGCGCTCGGCTCCTCGTTGGCGGGGTTGATCGTCTTGTAGGTCTCGCCGGAGACGGGCGCGCGCCAGGCGCCGCCGATGAAGAGCTGTCCAGTGGGCATG
>DATFVL010000026.1 GCA_035260325.1 Candidatus Methylomirabilota bacterium
GCGGCGACATGCGACCACGCAGCGTCGCCGGGCCGCGCCCCGGCGAGCCGCTCGACCGTCGCGGGGGTCTCGGGCCCCACGAGCAGGAAGAGCGCCGTCTCCTCGCTCGCATCGCGGAGCGTGACCTTCTCGGAGAAGAGATAGTGGTCGAGCGCCTCGAGCGCCTTCTGCGCCATGCCGGGCGGGGTGACGAGGAGGATCCGGTCGTCGAGCACCCAGACGGAGAGAACGACCTGGACCTTCCCGTGGACGTCGAGCAGCGTCGCCGCGCAGCCCTGCCCCGGGGCGAGCGCCTTCACCTCGTTCGACAGCAGCGCGTGGAGGAACGTCGCGCGGTCACGCCCCGTCACCTCGACGACGCCGTGGTCGCCGCGGTCCACGAGCCCGACGCCGCGGCGCGCGGCACGGTATTCCTCGGCGGCGGCGGCGTCCGCGCGCGGGAGCGCTCCCTCGTTCGGCATGCCGCTATTCTACATGCTATCCTCCGCGCGATGCGCCGCCCGGCCCGGCGAACGATCGCACGCTTCCAGCGCCGGCTCCTCGCGTGGTACGCGGAGCACGGGCGCGACCTCCCCTGGCGCCGCACGCGCGCGCCGTACCGCGTCCTGGTGTCCGAGATCATGCTCCAGCAGACCCAGGTGGACCGGGTCATCCCGAAATATCACCAGTTCCTCCGGCGCTACCCGACGCTCCGGAGCCTCGCCCGCGCGCGCGTCGGCGAGGTGCGGCGGCTCTGGTACCCGCTCGGCTACAACATCCGCCCGGTGCGGCTCCGCGCAATCGCGCGCGAGGCGGTCGCGCGCTACGGTGGGCGGCTCCCCGACACCGCGGAGGACCTGCGCCGGCTGCCCGGCGTCGGCCGCTACACCGCCGGCGCGATCCTGTCGTTCGCCTACGGGCGCGACGCCGCGGTGCTCGACACCAACGTGCGCCGCGTCCTCGGCCGCGTCTTCCTGGGCCCGCACGGCCTCGCGCGCGTCCGCGGCGAGAAGGCGCTCTGGGACCTCGCGGAGGCGCTCGTGCCGCGCGGCCGCGCCTACGACTTCAACCAGGCGCTCATGGACTTCGGCGCGACGTGGTGCACCCCGCGCAGGCCGAAGTGCGAGCCCTGCGTGATGAAGCGGGCGTGCCGGAGCTACCCGCATCTTTCTCAGGCCACCCACGGTTCAAGCCGGCCTCGGCGGTCGAGCTCGTGCACGACGGGATCCGTGTGAACGTCGTGGCGTCCGACCACTCGCGCTACGTCACGGGCGCCGTCCTCGCCATGGACGGCGGCTGGACGGCGTCCTAGGCGCGATGCCCCCGGTCGTCGAGGTGGCCGCCGCGCTCATCCGTGACGAGGCCGGGCGCTACCTGATCACCCGGCGCCGCCGCAGCTCGCACCTCGAGGGGCTGTGGGAATTCCCCGGCGGCAAAATCGAGACCGGCGAGTCGCCCGAGACGGCTCTCCGGCGCGAGCTGACGGAGGAGCTCGCGGCAACGTTCAGCGTGGGCGAGAAGGTGGACACGGTGAGGTGGGAATACCCCGACCGGACCGTCGTGCTCCACTTCTACCGCTGCGCGCTCGAGTCGGGCGCGATCGAGCCCCGCGAGTCCCAGGCCATGGCGTGGGTCGCGCCCGAGCGTCTCCGGGAGTTCAGCTTCCCGCCGGCCGACCGCGAGCTGATCGCGAGGCTCGCCCGGCGCCCCGGCTAGAGGCGTGTCGGAATAACCGCCGTTCGAAGCCCCCCTCCGAGTTGACCTAGGGCGCGGCCGGCCGGGGCCCGATGGCGGCGGCGAGCGCGCCGTGGACCAGCGTGACGAGCGAGACGACGTCGAAGACCGGCCGGCCCGTCTCGCGCTGGATGTCGGCCGCGTAGGGCGGCATGTTGGTGCACTCGAGCACGAGCGCGCCGATGTCGGGGTGCTCGGCCACGAGCCGCCGCGCGACGCGGACGTGCTCCTCGCGCGCCAGGTCCACGTCGAGCACGAGCTCGTCGCCGAGGAGCACCCGCGTGAACTCCTTCTCCGTCTCCATCCCCGCGACCGCGAGCGGGATGTCGCGCCCGATCCCGGCGCCCTCGAGGTGCTCCGGCCCGAGCGTCGTCGCGTTGACGGTCATGATGCCGACGCGCCGGCCCGGCGGGAGCATGCGGTGGACCAGGGGCACGAGCAGCAGCGCCGAGGTGAAGACCGGGACCTTGACCGCGGCGGCCAGCTCTCGCTGGAACTTGACGAGGAACCCGCAGTTGGTCGTGATCGCGCCGACGCCCTCGCTCTCGAGCCGCTTCGCTCCCTCGACGAAGGCGGGCATCAGCCCCGCGGCGCCCCGGCGGACGACCAGATCGGGATCGGCGCCGGGCACCCGGTGGTACCGCACGGGGAACGGGAAGGTCGCCGCGTTGCCCATGTCGCCGGGGATGCGGGGGAAGCGCGTGTCGAGCATGAGGATGCCGACGGTGAAGCCGTACTGGTTGAAGCCGCCGCCCACGCGCCCGGACGCCATCGCCCTACTCTACCCGATCACTCGAGGAACGACAGGTCGACGACGCGCTCCATCGCCGCCTTCTCCTTCACCCACCCCATCTGGTGGAACCAGTCCTGGAAGGTCGCGATGTCCTGCGCGCGCGGGCGGGCGGCCGGGTCGATGTAGAAGGGAATGGTCGCCTTGATCGTCTCGGGCGGCACCTGCGTGTGCTTCGCGAGGATCGCCGCGACCTCGGCGTCCCTGAGGCCGCGCTCACCGTACCACTTGACACCGCGGACGTAGGCCTGGAGGAAATCGCGGGCGACCTTGGGCCGCTCCTTGATGAACCGGCCCGAGTACATGACGACGGCCACCTGGAAGGTCGCGATGGCCGGAACCTGCTCGGTGAGGAACGCGCGCACGCCGACCTTCTGCTCCTCCGCGCGCACGCCCCACGGCTCGGGCGCGATCGCGGCGTCCACGGCCTTGGCGGCCAGCGCCCGCAGGACGTCGGGATACGCGAGGTACGTCATGTCGATCGAGTCGAAGGCGAGCCCGGCGTGCTCGAGCGTCTTCGCGAGGAAGTAGTCGAGGTTGATGCCCTTGGCGCCGCTCGCGACCTTCAGGCCCTTGAGGTCCTTCACCGACCTGACCCGGCCCGACTCCCACAGGTCCTTCCGGACGACGAGCGGCACGAAACTGTACCCGAGCCGCTGCTGGCCCTTGTCGGCGACGATCCGGAAGTCCATGCCCGACGCGATCGAGTTGTAGAGGGCGGCGGAGGGCGTGCCGATCGCGACGTCGAGCTGGCCGGTCGCGAGCGGGGCGATCATCTTGGCGCCGGAGGCGAAGCGCTCGCTCTCGACGACGATCCCCTTCTCCTTGAAGAACCCCTGCTCGATCGCGACGTAGATGCCGGCGTTCGAGATCGCCGGGAGATCGCCGATCCTCACCGTCTCGTCGGCGAGCACGGGCCAGGGTGCCAGCACTACGAGGAAGAGCGCGGCGGCGGCGCGTCGCATCGCTCACTCCTCCAGGGCCCAGAGCTTCGGCGGCTCGCCGGGGAGGCCGAGGCGCGACCACTTGGCGGCGACGGACTCGTAGACGGACCGGCGGAGCTTCGTCCGCTTCGAGAACTGCTTGATGTGGCGGTGCTCCATGCACGCGTTGACGAGCGCTTTGGACCCGTAGGGGCGCTCCTCGGGCGGGTTCTGGCTGGGGTCGAGCCAGGTGGACCACGTCGATCGCAGGATGTCGATGTCCTCGATCGGGTTGCAGCGCGTGGACATCGCCCAGATCACCTGGTTGGTGTTCGACGGATCCACGTCCTCGTCCACCGCGATGATCCACTTCGAGAAGTACGCGCCGCCGGGGCACTGCGCGGCGATGGCGAGCGCCTGCGCCGCGTGGCCGGCGTAGCGCTGCTCGAGCGAGACCACGGTCATCGCGAAGCCGCCCGCCGCGGCGGGGTGGGCGTAGACGCCCTTGATGCCGGGCACGCCGAGCTTGTCGAGGTCGTTCCAGATCCGCGCCGAGCGTGCGATCGAGTACAGGAGCGCGCACTCGTTCGCCGGGTAATCGGCCATGAGCGCGTGCGTGAGGATCGGGTTGTCGCGGTAGTGCACCGCCTTGACGTCCACGAGGAACGCCAGATCCTCGGGCCGCCCGTAGTAGCCCGTGAACTCGCCGAACGGGCCCTCGAGCTTCTGGGAGCCCGGCGGAATGACGCCCTCCATGACGATCTCCGCGCGCGCGGGATAGAGGAGGCTCGTCGCCGTGCCCTTCACCAGCTCGACCGGCCGGCCGAGCAGGCCGCCGATGTAATCGAGCTCCGAGACCGTCTTGGGAAAGGTCACGCCGCCCGCGATGAACATCGCGGGCTCGATGCCCCAGCACGCCACGACCTCGCACGGCTCATTCCGCCCCCAGTAGCGCTCTATATGTAGCCGCGCGTCCTTCCCCGGTGAGAGATAGAGGCCGACCTGGTTCTTTCCCTGCACCATCTGGCGGTACGTCCCGACGTTGAGCCAGCCGCCGTCGGGGTCGCGCGTGATGATGGCGTCGCAGGTCCCGATGTACTCGCCGCCGTCCCGCGGCCAGTGCCGCGCGGCCGGGAACACGCGCACGTCCACCTTGTCGTCGCGCATGTGGTTCTCGTTGGCGACGGCGCCCTCGCCCTCGACGACGACGGGCGGGATCGGCTCGCCGAACTTCGTCCGGCAAGCGCGGATCAGCTCCATGACCGGGAGCCCCGTGGGCTCGCCGATCGCGAGGGCGAAGCGGTCCACGCTCGAGCCGATCGGGTTCCAGAGGGAGCGGAAGCCACGGGGCGACCCCTTGATGTTCTCGAAGAGGAGCGCGGGCGCGCCGATCTGCTGGTGGGCGAGATAGGTGATCGCCCCCATCTCCTCGTCGCGGCTCACCTCCTCGGTGATCCGCGTGAGCTGGCCGATCGCCTCGACCCGGGCGATCCACTCGCGCAGGTCGCGCGGCCCCGCGCCGTCCGCCCGGCGCGGCTCCCGCCTCCGACCCGCCTCGACGCCCGCCCCCATCTCTTCCATCGCGGCCCCCCTGTCCCGGGTGATGCGCCATTCTACGGCATGGCGAGCCGCAGGGCGGCCGGGGAGCGGAAACCAGGCTGGACAGCGGCGGGAGCGCGGCGTTAGGGTCGTGCCTGCGATGAAGATCGACGTCTTCCCCCACATCCTGCCTCGCCGGTATTTCGACCGGATGCTCGAGACGGCGCCGCCGGGCATGGCGCTGCAGAAGCGGATGTCGGGCATCCCGGTCCTGGTGGACGTCGAGCAGCGGTTCAGGATCATGGACCGCTACGAGGGGTACGTGCAGGTGCTGACGCTCGCGAACCCGCCGCTCGAGGTCGTGGGCGGTCCCGGCGTGAGCCCGGACCTCGCGCGCCTCGCCAACGACGAGATGGCCGCGCTCGTCGAGAAGCATCCCGACCGCTTCCCCGGCTTCGTCGCGTCGTTGCCGATGAACAACCCCGAGGCCGCCGTGCGCGAGATCGACCGCGCGATCGGCGACCTCCACGCGACGGGCATCCAGATCTTCACGAACGTGGCCGGGCGGCCGCTCGACCTGCCGGACTACCGGCCCGTCTTCGACCGGATGGCCGAGCGCGGCCTGCCCGTCTGGATGCATCCCGCGCGGCCGGCGACGGTGGCCGACTACGCGGGCGAGGCGCGGTCGAAATACGACATGTGGTGGGCCTTCGGCTGGCCGTACGAGACGTCCGTGGCGATGGGCCGGCTGGTCTTCTCCGGGATCTTCGACCGCCATCCCGATCTGAAGATCATCACCCATCACATGGGCGCCATGATCCCGTTCTGCGCGGGCCGCGTGGGCGGCGGCCTCGACCAGCTCGGGAGCCGGAGCGACGACCCCGACGACACCGCGGCGCTCGGGCGGCTCAGGAAGCGCCCCATCGACTACTTCAAGATGTTCTACGGCGACACGGCGCTCTTCGGCGCCTGGCACGCGATGGAGTCGGGCCTCGCCTTCTTCGGGGCCGACCACATCCTCTTCGGCACCGACATGCCGTTCGACCCCGAGAAGGGGCCGGGGTTCATCCGCGAGACGATCGCGGCGATGGAGCGGATGCGCGCCACGCCGGAGGAAAAGGCCAAGATCTACGAGGGAAACGCGGCTAGAATGCTGAGACTCAGGTTGAAGTGAGGACGGGGGCCCACCGATGACCAAGAAGGCGAGCATCGAGAGCACCGCCGAGGCCTATCTGGAGCTGCTCGCGGCCCGGGGCGTCGAGTACTTCTTCGGGAACGCGGGGACCGACTTCGCGCCGATCATCGAGGCGTACGCCCGCCGCGGCGCGCTCGGCCAGCTCCTGCCGCGCCCGATCACCGTCCCGCACGAGGCCCCCGCCGTCGCCATGGCCCACGGCTACGCGATGATCACCGGCCGGCCGCAGGCCGTGATGGTCCACGTCATCGTCGGCACCGCCAACGGCCTCGGCGGCGTCATCAACGCCGCGCGCGGCGGGGTCCCGATGCTCTTCACCGCGGGCCGCAACCCGATCACCGAGTTCGGCTTCCGCGGCAGCCGCGAGCGCCAGATCCACTGGGCGCAGGAGTCGTTCGACCAGGGGGCGATGGTCCGGGAGTTCGTCAAGTGGGACTACGAGCTCAGGAACTTCCCCCAGCTCGAGACCGTCGTGGACCGCGCCCTGGCGATCACCCAGGCCGAGCCCCAGGGGCCCGTGTACCTCACGCTGCCGCGCGAGGTGCTGGCCGAGCGCCACGACAGCGTCGAGTATTCCGACGTCTCGCGCGCGCCGCGCCCGAGCGACGTGGTCGCGGCCCCCGACGCGATCGAGGAGGCCGCGCGCATCCTCGCCGCGGCGAAGAACCCCGTCGTGATCACGAAGGCGCTCGGGCGCGACCCGGGCGCCGTCCAGGCGTTGGTGAGGCTCGCGGAGGTCGCGGCGCTCCCCGTCGTCGAGAACTTCCACACGCACCTCTGCTTCCCCCAGGACCACCCGCTCCACGCGGGGTTCGACTCGACGCCCCACCTCGACGAGGCCGACGCGATCGTCGTCATCGAGGCCGACGCCCCCTGGTTCCCCCAGCTCAAGAGCCCCCGGCCCGACGCCAAGCTCATCCAGATCGGCGTGGACCCGCTCTTCACGCGCTTCCCGATCCGCGGCTTCGGCGCCGACGTGGCGCTCGCCGGGACCGTGCGGCTCACGCTCGGAGCACTCGCCGACGCCCTCGCCGCGCGGGTGGACAGGCGCCTGGTGGGCGAGCGGCGGAAGCGCTGGGAGGCGGAGCACGCGCGCCGCCGGCAGGCGTGGGCCGCCGCCGCGCGGCGCGTGCAGAACGACCGCCCGATCGACATGGCCTGGCTCTCCCGGTGCGTGGGCGACGTCGTGGACGAGCGGACGATCGTGGTCAACGAGTACGACCTGGATCCGACGCAGGCGTGCTTCAGCAAGCCCGGAAGCTATTTCAACGGGCCGGCGTCGAGCGCGCTCGGCTGGGGCCTCGGCGCCGCGCTCGGGGTGAAGCTCGCGGCGCCGGACAAGACCGTCATCTGCACGGTCGGCGACGGCGCCTACATCTTCGGCGCGCCGACGGCCGCACACTTCGTCGCGCGCGCCTACGACATCCCCGTCCTCTTCATCGTGTTCAACAACCGCGCCTGGAACGCGGTCAAGCGCGCCGTCCACGGCCTGGCGCCCGACGGCTGGACGAAGAAGACGGGCTCGATACCGCTCTCCGATCTCGAGCCTGCGCCCGACTACGAGCTGGTCTGCCGCGCCTCCGGCGGCCACGCCGAGCGGGTGGAGGATCCCGCCGAGCTTCCGGGCGCGCTCGCCCGCGCGCTCCGAGCCGTCCGCGAGGAGAAGCGCCAGGCGCTCCTGAACGTGATTTGCAAGAAGCCGTGAGGAGACGCCCATGACGGTCATCGACGCCGACGGCCACGTGACCGAGTCGTACGACCAGATCGCGAAGTACCTGGACGAACCGTATCGCCGGCGCCCGCTCACCTTTCCCCTCTACACCGCGGACGGCTGGGACCGGCGGCTGATCGACAAGTTCCACGACTGGGCGGGCAACGCCGACCAGTGGCTTCGAGCGCTCGACAAGGGCGGCATGGAGCTGGCGGTGCTCTACCCGACGCTCGGCCTCTTCATGTCGTTTCTCAAGGACCGCGAGTGGGCCGTGCGGCTCTGCCGCGCCTACAACACGCTCATGCACGAGGAGTTCATCAAGGTGAGCCCGCGCCTGAAGGCGGTCGCGCTCCTGCCGGTCCAGGATCCCGCGGCGGCGGCCCGGGAGCTGAGGCGCGCGGTCCGCGAGCTGGGCCACAGCGGCGCGATGCTCGCCGCCGACGGCACGCACGTCCTCGGCGACGAGCGCTTCACGCCGATCTTCGAGGAGGCGCAGCGGCTCGACGTGATGCTCGGCGTCCACGCCTCGGGCTCGCACCTCGGCGGCGCCGGCGTGGACATGTTCCCGCGCTTCATCCAGGCGCACACGTGCTCCCACCCGTTCGGCCAGATGCGCCAGCTCACCTCGATCGTCTTCGAGGGGATCCTCGAGCGCTTCCCTGACGTCCGCATCGCGTTCCTCGAGGCGGGCGCGGGGTGGGCGCCCTACTGGATGGAGCGGATGGACGACGAGTACGCCAAGCGCGGCGACGTCGAGGCGCCGGTGCTCAAGAAAAAGCCGAGCGAGTACGTGCGGTCGGGCAAGATCTACTTCTCCTGCGAGGCGGACGAGTGGCTCCTGCCGCAGGCGCTGAAGCTCGTCGGCGAGAACCAGATCGTCTACGCCTCCGACTTCCCTCACTGGGACCACAGCTTCCCGGGCTCGATCGACGAGATCCGCGACCGCGGCGACCTCACCGACGCGCAGAAGAAGAAAGTGCTCGCCGAGAACTGCCGCGCGCTCTACAAGCTCTGAGGATCCCGGGCAAGAGGTCCGCGCTAATGAACGCCGAGGCTGCGCGGATGCATCCTCTCACGTTGCGCTTCACGGACCCGGCCCTGGAAGCCGCCTTCGCCGAGGAGCAGGCACGCAAGTCGGTGCGGCTCTTCCGCCTGGCAGCCGTCCTCGGCGGGGCCATCATCGCGTTCTGGGCCATCTTCGACTATCTCTCGCCCATGACGTCCCGGCCGCGTGGGCAGTTTTCGCTGGCGATGCTCTTCGCAATGCTGCCCGTCTACGTGCTGGGTTACGCGGCCAGCTACAGGCGCGGTTTCTTGCGGCGCCAGCAACGCATCACCTTGACCGGCCTCTGCCTCGTGTCTGTCGCCATCGCCGGCATCGCCTCACGGATGCCCCCGACGATGTTCGGCGGCATCCTGTCGATCGTGAGCATGCACACGATCGCCATCTACACCATCGTCCGTCTCCGCTTCCCCGTGGCCGTCGTCGGCGGCTGGTTCACCCTGGCGATTTTCCTCGGCTTCCTGGTCAGCATTGGAACGCCCGGGCCTGCCCTGCTTCGGATCGGCGCCCTGCTGGCGGTCGCCAACGTCGCGGGCATGTTCGCGTGCTATCAGATGGACCTGTACGTCCGCCGCGAGTACGTGGCGATGCTCCTGCGCGAGCGCGCGGAGCTCGAGGCCCGTCGCGCGCGCGAGGAGGCGGAGGCGGCCACGCGGGCGAAGAGCGAGTTCCTGGCCAGCATGAGCCACGAGCTCCGGACGCCCCTCAACGCGATCATCGGGTTCTCCGAGGTCCTCGACGAGCGCATGTTCGGCGATCTGAACGCGAAGCAGGAGGAGTACCTCCGCGACATCCACGAGTCGGGTCAGCACTTGCTTTCGCTCATCAACGACATCCTCGACCTCTCCAAGGTCGAGGCGGGACGGATGGAGCTCGAGGTGACCACCTTCCATCTCCCATCCGCTATCGACAACGCGGTGATCCTGATCAAGGAACGGGCGGCGCGACACGGCGTGGCGCTCGAGTGCGAGGTCGATCCGGGGCTCGGCGAATTCCGCGGCGACGAGCGAAAGTTCAAGCAGATCATGCTCAACCTGCTCTCCAACGCCGTCAAGTTCACTCCCGACGGAGGGAGGATCGCCGTGACCGCGCATCCGCGGAGCCCGCTGGTCGAGGTGGCGGTCGCGGACACCGGCGCCGGCATCGCGTCCGCCGACCTGCCGCGGATCTTCGACGAGTTCCGGCAGTTCGGCGCGGACACCGCCAGGAAGGCCGAGGGCACCGGCCTCGGCCTCACGCTCACCAAGCGCTTCGTCGAGCTGCACGGCGGCTCGATCCGCGTGGAGAGCGCGCTGGGTAAGGGCTCGACGTTCAGCTTCACCCTGGCGCCACAATGAGAGCGCGAAAGCTCTTCCTGCTCGTGCTCGCGTACGTCGCCTTCGACTTGGCCGACCCGGTGCTGCCGGGCGCCTTCAGCTTCGAGGTGAAGGACTCGGAGGTCGAGGAAGCGATCCACGTCCAGCGGCGCGCTCAGGAGCGGAAGCAGGTCGCCGGGCGGCCCACGCCGCCCGAGCGCGGCGCGCCGTCTCCTGACCCCGTCCGCGTGAGCCCGCCTCCGGGCGCCCGGCTCGAGGGGCCACCGCGCCGCGAGCCGCCGATCCTCCGCGTCGCGCGCTCCGCCCCGGTAGCGTCCGCTCGCGCTTCCGCGCCCGAAGACCACTAGCCCCTTCATCCCGTCCGTCTCCTGACCTCCGCCGCCCCGCGCGGCGGCTTGCGACACCCGTCCCATCTCACGAGGAGACACGAGATGACTGTGAACCATTACGAGGGCCTGGCCATCGCCCTCGCGCTCTTGATCGTGGGCCGCCTCCTGGTCGCGGTCCTCAGGGCCCTGGTGGAGTGAACTATGATGTTCTTGATGGACCCCGAGTTCTGGGCCCGGATGTTCGGCATCGTCGTGATCGACCTGACGCTCGCGGGCGACAACGCCCTCGTGATCGCGCTCGCCGTCCGCACGCTGCCTCCGCGCCAGCGGCTCTGGGGGCGCCTCTGGGGCACGGCGGGAGCGGTCGGCCTGCGGCTCGCCCTCATCGCCGTCGCGACGGTCCTGCTGCGCATTCCCCTGCTGCAGCTCCTGGGGGGGCTCGTGCTCCTCTGGATCGCGTTCAAGCTCGTGCGCCAGCAGACGGGGGTCGAGGGCCACGTCCGTCAGGGCGCCTCGATCTGGGAGGCGGTCTGGATCATCATCGTCGCCGACGCGGTGATGAGCGTGGACAACGTGCTCGCCGTCGCCGCCGCGGCCCACGGCGACTTCACGCTGGTGGTCTTCGGCATCGGCCTCTCGCTCCCGATCGTCGTCTGGGGCAGCGGCCTCCTCGCCACGCTCATGAACCGCTTCGTCTGGATCATCTGGCTCGGCGGCGGGATCCTCGGCTACGTCGCGGGCGAGATGATCCTGGACGACCGGAGCCTCGCCCGCTTCGTCGACCACGACCTGCCGGGCCTCGGGCTGCTGCCGCTCGTGCCGGCCGCCGCGATCGCGGCGCTCGGCTGGTGGCTCGCGCGGAACGGCAGAAAGAGGCTGCCCGGGCAGGCCTGATCTTCAGTATCCTAGGCGCGTGGCTCAGGATCTCCGAAGCTTCCTCGACCTCATCAAGCGCCGGAAGCCGGAAGACTTCCTGATCGTCTCGAAGGAGATCGACCCGGCCTACGAGCTGACCGCGCTTGTCGTGAAGCTCGAGCGCGAGGCCAAGCGCCGACCCGTCCTCCTCTTCGAGCGCGTGAAGGGCACGAAGTTCCCGGTGCTGACGAACCTCCACGCGAGCCGGTCGCGGCTCGCCGCGGCGATGGGGGTCGAGCCCGAGGAGACGCAGCGCGCATACCTCCGCGCGATGGACAAGCCGATCCCGCCGAAGGTCGTGGCGACGGGCCCGGTCAAGGAAGTCGTCCTCACGGGCGCGCGCGTCAACCTCGGCGACCTCCCCCCGATCCTCCACCACGAAGGCGACGCCGGGGCGTACGTCACCGCCGCGATCTCGTTCGCGAAGGACCCGACGGCCCCGGTCTGGAACTGCGCCTACAACCGGCTCCAGATCAAGGGGCGCGACACGACGTCCATCCACCTCACGACCGGCAAGCACCTCTGGGAGTTCCACCGGATCGCCGAGGCCCGCGGCGAGCCGCTGCCCGTGGCGTTCGCGATCGGCGTCCACCCGGCGATCGCGCTCGGCGCCCTCGCCATCGGCTCGATCGACGAGGACGAGCGGGCGATCATGGGCGGGCTCCTCGGCGAGCCGCTCGAGCTGGTGAAGTGCGAGACGTCCGACGTGCTCGTGCCGGCCCACGCCGAGCTCGTCATCGAGGCCGAGATCCTGCCGCGCGAGCGCACCGCCGAGGGCCCCTTCGGCGAGTTCACGGGCTACAGCCTGGGCGAGCGCCAGCGCGAGGTCGTCCGGGTCAAGGCGATCACCCATCGCCGCGACGCCCTGTACCAGGACATCACCGTCGCCCACCTCGACCACCTGCTCCTCTCCACGATCCCGATCGAGGCGAACCTCTATCGGGCCGTCCGCGCCATGGTGCCGTCGATCAAGGCCGTCCGTGTTCCCGGGCCCTTCACCTGCTACGTCTCGATCGAGCAGCGCGTGCCGGGCCAGGCGAAGAACGCGATCCTGGCCGCGCTCGGCGCCGATCTCTACATGAAGCGCGTCGTCGTCGTGGACCAGGACGTGGACGTGTTCGACGACCGGCAGGTGAACTGGGCGATCGCGACGCGGTGCCAGCCCGACCGCGACATCACGATCATCACGAACGCGCGCGGCTCGGACCTCGACCCCTCGACGCGCGAGGACGGCCACACCGCGAAGTGGGGCGTGGACGCGACCGCGAAGCCCTCGCTCGCCGCCTACACGCCGCGCCATCGCGTCCCGCCCGCGGTCTGGCAGCGGATCAACCTGAAGGACTTCCTGCCCTAGCGGTCCGTGGAGGAGAGCCTCGTCCGCCGGCTCGAGGCGGGAGCCC
>DATFVL010000027.1 GCA_035260325.1 Candidatus Methylomirabilota bacterium
GCGGAACTGCTCGACGAAGCTCGGACGCTCGGGGCGCGGCCCGACCAGGCTCATCTCCCCCTTCAGCACGTTCCAGAGCTGCGGCAGCTCGTCGAGGCTCCAGCGCCGGAGAAAGGCGCCGAACGCCGTGCGCCGCGGGTCGTCGGGGCGCGCCCAGACAGGCCCCGTCTCCCGCTCGGCGTTTACCTGCATCGTGCGGAACTTGAGCATCTGGAATCGGCGCCCGTCCAGGCCCATGCGCTCCTGCCGGTAGAGCACGGGCCCGGGCGACATGAGCTTGAGCCCGACCGCGACGAGGAGCATGACCGGCACGGCGGCGAGCAGCGCCGCCGAGCCGAAAGCCAGGTCGAAGCCCCGCTTGAGCACGCGGTTCCAGCCGTAGAGTGGTGATCCGAGGTTGATGAACGGAATTGTCTCGAACTCCTCGACGCCGCCCCGGAGCGACGCCAGGCCGAACACGTCGGGGACGAACTGGATCGCCACGGGGTCGTCGCCGATCTCGTTGAGGACGGCGGCGAGGCGCGGATAGTCGCCGTGCGGCAGCGCGATGAACACGATGTCCACCTGCTGGCGGTCGAGCACGCTCCGGATCTCGTCGAGCCCACCCAGCCGCGGCGCGTCGAGCCCGGGCGCGTCGGCCTTGTCGGACAGGAGACCGAGCACGCGGATGCCGACGTCCGGGCGCCGCTTGAGGACGCCCAGCACCTCCGCGGCCGGCTCCCCGCCCCCGACGACGATCGCGTAGCGCTGGTTGTAGCCCCGGCGGCGCGCGACGCGGAGCGCCTCGCGGAACACCGCGCGCGAGAAGCTCACCGCGACGATCGACGCCGCCCAGAAGAACGCGATCGCCACACGTGAATACTCGTACCCCCGGAAGGCGAAGGTCATGATCGCGACGAGGACCAGCACGCCGAGCGTCGAGGCCTTCGCGACGTCGAGCCACTCCGAGAGGTACGAGCCCAGGCGGCTCGGCCGGTAGAGGTCGAAGGCCCGGAACGAGAAGCCCCAGACGAGGAGGATCGGGACGAGCTGCAGCGCGTAGTCGCGGAACGGCGGCAGGCCGGGCGCGGTCATCAGATGGAACCGGACCCCGTACGCGAGCACCCAGCAGAGGGCGATGAGCAGGAGGTCGCCCGCGAGCATGAGGTGCTCGAAGAGCCGCGAGTGGGCCTTCAGCACGCCCGCCTCGCCCGGAACTCGCGCCAGCGCGCGTCGATCCACTCGAGGAGCCGCCGTTTGAACACGGGCCGGTCGAAGAGCTCGGCGCGCGCGCGCAGCGCCTTCGGGTCAAACCGGTCCTCGGCCGCCTCGAAGGCGCGGATCGCCGCGACGAGCGCGTCGACCGTTTGTTCCGAGAAGAACACGGCGGTGGGGGGCTCGCTCCCGTGAAGCCCCACCAGCGTCTCGAGCGCGCCGCCCTGCGCCAGCGCGATCGTCGGCCGGCCGGCGGCGGCCGCCTCGAGCGGCGTGATCCCGAAGTCCTCCACCCCCGGGAACAGGAGCGCGCGGCAGCGCGCGTAGAGCCGCGCGACCTCCGCGTCGGACCGCCAGCCGAGGAAGCTCACGGTCGGCCCCGCGAGCCCCGCGAGGCGCGCCGCCTCGGGCCCGGTCCCGACCACGAGCAGGCGCCGCCGGAGCCGGTTCGCCGCCTCCACCGCGAGGTCCACACGCTTGTACGGCGCGAGGGCCGAGACGACGAGGTAGTAGTCGTCCGTCTCGGTGGCGGGCGCGAAGCGCTGGACGTCCACCGGCGGATGGATCACGTCGGCGGCGCGGCCGTACGCGCGCCGGATCCTGTCGGCGCTGTAGCGCGAGATCGCGACGAAGCTGTGCACGGAGTCGGTCCCGCGGTCCCAGCGGCGGAGCGCGGCCGCCACGGGCGGCATGAGTGCCCGCATCGCCAGACCGCGGCCGTGGACGAAGTAGTCGTCGTAGCGCTCCCAGATGTACCGCATGGGCGAGAAGCAGTACGAGAGGTGGAGCGCGCCCGGCGGCGTCCGCACACCCTTGGCCACGCAGTGGCTCATCGAAACGATCAGGTCGTAGCCGCGGAGGTCGAACCGCCGGATCGCCAGCGGGAACAGCGGCAGGGCGTACCGGTAACGCTCCGCCGCGCGCGGCAGGCGCTGGACGAAGGAGGTGACGATCCGCCGGTCTTCGATGATGGGCGTCACGCTGCCCGGCACGTGCAGAAGCGTGAAGAGCGGGGCCTTCGGAAACAGCTCGCAGAGCACCTCGAGACAGCGCTCGCCGCCCCGCATGCCCGTGAGCCAGTCGTGCACGAGCGCCACCCGGGCCGCGCCCGCGGGCGAGGGGGCCGCGCCGGCGGCGCCTACCTGACGCGTGACTGGATGCGCTGTCGCCAATCCCCGAGGAGATCCGTGCCGGTGACGAGGGTGCGCACCCGTTCATACTACCACCGGCGCGCCGCGAGCCCCTCACCGCGGGTGCGAGCGAGGAGGGACCTTGAGGCGCTTCGGGGGTGTCTGATAAGGTCTTGGCGGCTCGCCAGTCCTCCCAGGAGGGCGCTCCGCGCGCGCGATGAGACCGCTGCCGACCGTCGAGACCCCGTGCCCTCTCTGCGGCGACGCCGGGGCCGAGCCCGTCTGGACCACGCCCGACCGCGCCTTCGCCGTCCCCGGCCTCTACACGGTGGCGCGCTGCCGCGGCTGCGGATTCCTCTACCAGCGGCCCCGCGTGCGCGACGACTCGCTGGCGGCCTGCTACCCCGACCACTACCCGCGTCACCAGGAGCCGTCACCGCGGATCCCGTTCAGGGGCTCCGCCGCGCGCGTGCGCGCGGCGCTTCACCGACGAGGTCTACGTCGGCGACGCGATCGCCGCCCCGTTCGCCCCGGCGCGATTCGACGTCGTGACCGCGTTCCACGTTCTCGAGCACGTCCCCGATCCGGTCGCGGTGCTCCGGCGCATGCTCGGGTGGCTCGCGCCCGGCGGGCTGCTGATCGTCGAGGTGCCGAACGCGGGCGGTCTGGGCGCGACGCTGTTCGGCGGCGCGTGGTCGGGGCTCGAGCTGCCACGTCACCTCTCGCACTTCACGCCGGTCACGCTGGAGCGCGCGGTGCGCCTGGCGGGCGGGCGAGTCGCCTGGTGCTGGCACCAGGCGAAGCCGCGCTACTACCTCTGGAGCCTCGCGAGTCTCCTTCGCGAGCGCGGTTGGCCGGCGCTCGCCCGCGCGACCCAGTGGCGGCCGGCGTACGGCGTGCTGAAGCTCGCGCTGGAGGTCACGCTACCCCTGG
>DATFVL010000028.1 GCA_035260325.1 Candidatus Methylomirabilota bacterium
CCTCCCCGGGCGCGTGGAGCTCCGCTTCCTCGAGGCGAACCTGGTGGGCCGGCACGCGCCCGACGCGGAGGACGTGGACGAGGCGATCGAGCAGGTGAAGGCCGCGGCCGCCGGGATCCGGGCGCGCGCGTTCGCGGCGACCCCCTCGTACAACGCGTGCCGCTTCTGCGCCTACAACCAGATCTGCCCGTTCACGGCGACGCGGGAGTAGGCGCGCCGCGCGGAGGGCTGTGAAAGATTTCTTGCAGGGCAGCCTGAGCTTTGAAAGAATTAGTCGTGAATTTTCAAAAGGTGGGCATCATTTGAAAGCCGGCTTACAAAGCTCCGAGACGCCGCGCGGGGGGTACGACGCGTTCGTCCCGGCGCCGCTGCCGCCCAAACTGGCCTACGACGACGAGCTCGTCCTCGCCCTCTCGCGGGCGGACGCGGCGTTGAGCGAGCTGTCGGGTCTCGGACGGCACCTGCCCAACCCCCATCTGCTCATCGCGCCCTACGTCCGGCGGGAAGCCGTGCTGTCCTCGCGGATCGAGGGCACGACGACGACCCTGGCAGAGCTGTTGCTCGAAGAGGTCGCGGAGGGCGCGGCGCGCCGCGACCCGGTCGACATCCGGGAAGTTCGCAATTACGTGACGGCGCTGGAATATGGCGTCACGCGGCTCCGGACCTTGCCCTTGTCGCTCCGGCTCGTCCGTGAGCTGCACGCGCGGCTCATGAAGGGGGTGCGCGGCGAGCACGCGACTCCGGGAGAGTTCCGGCGCACGCAGAACTGGATCGGCGTCGCGCGGAGCACCCCGGAAAGTGCCATCTACGTGCCGCCGCCCCCGGAATTCATGATGGAGGCGCTCGAGGCGTGGGAGCGCTTCCTCCACGAGCGCGGGCGCGTGCCCGACCTCGTCCAGTGCGCGCTCATGCACGAGCAGTTCGAGGCGATCCATCCGTTCCTCGACGGGAACGGCCGGGTGGGACGGCTCCTGATCACGCTGTTCCTCATCGAGCGCGGCCGGTTGTCCCAGCCCCTCCTCTATCTGTCCGCGTACATCGATCAGCATCGGGGGGAGTACTACGGCGGACTCCAGGCCGTTCACACCGACGGCGACTGGAAGGGGTGGATCCGGTTCTTCCTGACCGGCGTCGAGGTGATCGCACAGGATGCGGTCGTGCAGGCCGCGAAGCTGATGGAGCTGCGCGAGCGCTGGCGGGAGCGCCTGGCCGACTATCCGAAGGCCGCGCAGCTGATCGACGCGCTGCTCGTGAATCCGTACATGAGCGTCGCCCGGGCCCAGCGCCTCCTGAAGGTGTCCAACCCGACGGCGCGTCAGCTCGTCGCCCGGCTCGAGAAGCTCGAGCTGCTGACCGAGATCACCGGGCGCGAATGGGGCCGACTCTATCTGGCCCGCCCGATTCTACGCATCATCGAGCAGATGCGCGGGCGCGGTGCTCCACGCGGAAGCGGTTGAGCTGCGGTTCCGTCGACGAGTCAAAAACGTGCCTCGGCGTGCCCGTCCTAGGACTCCATCCGCATGGTCGCCCAGTCTATTTCTCCGGCCACGAATATGTGGCCCCAATGACCGTCCGGTAGGTCTCGTCCAAAGTGGATTGAAGAGCAACGAGCGCCGCAATACGGCGCACCATTTCGGTGACATAGCGCGCCTCAGCGAGGGCTTGGGAGAGGGACAGAGCTAAGGATTCCTTAGGTAGGCGTCACTCCACAGGCGTCCTTGACAGTCCCGGCGCGCGCGCATAGCTTTGGCCTCACCATGGCCGAGCCGGACGTGCAGGACCTCAAGGGGATCGGCGGATGGCTGATCCTCGTGGCGGTCGGGCTCTGTCTCCAGCCCCTGCTCCTGCTCAAGGCGCTCTCGGAAAACGCCACGGCGTTCAAGCCCGACACGTGGGGCGTCCTCACGACGCCCGGCACGTCCGCCTACCATCCGCTCTGGGCGCCGCTGCTCGTCGCCGAGACGGGTGTGAACCTCGTGCTCCTCGCGTGGTCGGGCGTGCTCCTCTACTTCTTCTTCTCGAAGGGGCGTCGCTTCCCACGGATGGTGATCGTCTACATGGGGGTGAGCGTGGCGGCCGTGATCGCCGACCTCGCGGTGGCGAACGCGATCCCCGTCGCGCGGGCGCGGCTCACGGCGAGCGAGTATGGGCAGGTGGCCCGCTCCGTGATCGGCGCCGCGATCTGGATCCCGTACTTCCTGCGCTCGAGGCGGGTCGCCGCGACATTCGTCCACTGACCGTCGCCACGTCGAGTGGCGTCAGAGGGAGGCCTCATGATCCGCATCTCGGTGCTCTATCCCGCCGGTGAAGGCAAGAAGTTCGACTACGACTACTACAAGAACAAGCACATGATCCTCGTCGCCGAGCGCCTCAAGCCATTCGGCCTGATCCGCACGGAGGTGGACCGCGGCATCGCCGGCGGCGCGCCGGGATCGTCGGCACCCTACGTCGCGGTCGGCCACGTCTACTTCACCGCGCTCGACGGATTCCAGAAGGGGATGGGCAAGCACGGCAAGGAGATCATGGCCGACATCCCCAACTACACGAACATCCAGCCCCAGATCCAGATCAACGAGATCATCGGCTAGTGACCGCGCCCTGGGACGTGATCGTGGTCGGCGGCGGCAACGCCGCGATGTCTGCGGCGCTCTCCGCGCGCGAGGCGGGCGCCCGCGTGCTCGTCCTCGAGAAGGCGCCGGAGGCGTGGCGCGGCGGCAACGGCTTCTTCACCGCGGGCGGCTTCCGGTTCGCCTTCAAGAGCTTCGAGGAGCTCGCCGGGCTCGTCGGTGACCTCTCCGAGGAGGAGAAACGCTCGATGGAGGTCGATCCCTACACGGAGGAGCAGTTCTACGACGACCTCATGCGCGTCACCGAGGACTGCGCCGATCCCGATCTGGCCATGCAGCTCGTGCGGGAGTCCCAGCCGACGGTGCGCTGGATGCGCGACCGCGGCGTCCGCTGGATCCCGATGTTCGGCCGGCAGGCGTACAAGGTCGGCGGGCGCTTCCGCTTCTGGGGCGGCCTCGTGCTCGAGGCGGTCGGCGGCGGGCCGGGGCTCATCGACATGGAGTACGCCGCGGCGGCGAAGGCGGGCATCGCCGTGCGCTTCGAGGCGAAGGCGGCGCGCCTCGTCACCGACGACCGCGGCGCCGTCACGGGCGTCGTCGTCCGCACGCCCGCGGGCACCGAGACGCTCGCCGCGCGCGCGGTCGTGCTCGCATCGGGCGGCTTCGAAGCCAACGCCGAGATGCGCACGCGCTACCTCGGCCGCAACTGGGACCTCGCGCGCGTGCGCGGCACGCCCTACAACACGGGCGACGGCATCCGCATGGCGCTCGAGATCGGCGCGCTCCCGTGGGGCCACTGGAGCGGCTGCCACTCCGTCCAGTGGGACCTGAACGCGCCGTGGCACGGCGACCGGAAGGTCGGCGACAACTTCCAGAAGCACTCGTACCCGCTGGGAATCATCGTCAACCTCCGCGGCGAGCGCTTCGTGGACGAGGGCGCCGACTTCCGCAACTACACCTACGTGAAGTACGGGCGCGCCGTCATCGAGCAGCCGCGGCGCACCGCCTTCCAGGTCTTCGACCAGAAGGTGCTCGCCCTCCTGCGCGAGGAGTACCGGATCCGCGAGGTCACGAAGGCCGAGGACGCGACGCTCGAGGGGCTCGCGAAGAAGCTCGAGATCGACGTCGAGGGCTTCGTGCGCACGGTGACGGCGTTCAACGCCGCCGTCCAGCCGGGGACCTTCAACCCCGCGGTGAAGGACGGCAAGGGCACGCGCGGGATCACGCCGCCGAAGTCGAACTGGGCGCAGCCGCTCGACGCGCCGCCCTTCGTCGGCTACGCCGTCACGACGGGCATCACGTTCACGTTCGGCGGGCTCAAGATCACCCTCGACGGCCAGGTGATCGACTGCGAGCAGCGCCCGATCCCCGGCCTCTACGCCGCGGGCGAGCTGGTCGGCGGGCTCTTCTACCACAACTACCCGGGCGGCGCCGGCCTCATGGCCGGCGCGGTCTTCGGCCGCGTCGCCGGGCGCTCCGCCGCGCGCCGCGGGGCCTAAGACGTCGCGGACGGCCAGATCGAGGGAAGCGTGAGGCCGGTGAAGGGCTCGGCGACGATGAGCGGGTCGCCGGTGGCCCGCGCCCCCAGCTCGTAGGCTCCGCCCGCGAGCCCGTACATCTCGATCGCCCGGGCGTCCGGGTCCACGATCCAGTAGCAGGGCACGCCGAACCGCGCGTACAGCTCGCGCTTGGTGTGGCGATCGGTCTGCGCCGTGGAAGGCGAGACGATCTCGACGACGAGCGTCGGCGCGCCCTCGATGCCGCGGGCGCTGACGCGCTCGCGCCGGTCGCGGGCGACGAAGACGAGGTCCGGCTGGACGATGGTCGTGTCGCTCAGGATCACGTCAACCGGTGCCGCGAAGAGCTGGCCGAGGGCGCCGGCCCGAACGTGGGTGGCAAGCGCCACCGACAGATTCATGCTCACGGTCTGGTGCTGGGTTCCCGGTGCCGGCGTCACGCATAGCTCCCCATCGAGGATCTGGTAGCGCCGGCCGTCGTCCGGCAGCGCCGCGTAATCCTTGTAGGTGAGCGCGACCCGATTCATCGCAAAGCCTCGGCTCGATTCTAGCGCCCACGCGCATGCGTGTCAGCGCCCAATGATGGATACACATCGGGAGCTACCTCGGTGTCTCACTCCGCCCACGGCTCGGCCCGTCGCACCGCCCGCACCGCCGGCTCGGCGGCGTCGAGGAACCACGCCGGCAGGAGCGCCCGGTAACGCTGGAGGAAGCGCTCGAACTGTGTGTCGAGGACGTAGGTGACGCCGTGGTCGGCCGCGTGGCGGCACGAGCGCCCGTAGGCCTGGACGAGCGCCTTCGCCGTCTCGATCGCGTACCAGCGCGGATCGCGCTGCTCGCGCGCACGCGTCCACGGGTCGCCGAGGTCGGGGAACGGGAGCTTCGTGACGATCTGGAAGCGGAGGAAGTCGTCGGGCAGGTCCACGCCCTCGCGGAGCGACGGCGAGACGAGCACGGTCGGGAGCGGCGAGGCGCGGTGCTGCTCGAGCGCCCGCGCCTTCGCCTCCGCCGATGCCACCCAGATGAGCCGCCGCGCCGCGAGCGGAGCCCGCGCGGCCAGATCGCGGACGAGGCGCTCGCCCGCCGCGTACGAGGGCGCGTGGATCAGGCCCTTCTCACCGGGGTGGGCGGCGAGGAGCGCCGCCACCTCAGCGAAGAGCGCGGGCTCGAGCGCGGCGAGGCTCGCCCGCGAGAGGGCGCCGACGGGCCGGTAGACGATCCGGCGCTGCTCGAGCGCGAAGGGCGATGGGCTCGCGAAGACCCGGAGGCCGTCTTCCGCGAGGCCGAAGCACTCGGCGACGACGGCGCGGTGGCCGAGGTAGGCGGAGGAGAGGACCGTCAGCTCCGCGGTCTCAGCGAGGAGCGCCTGCGCCATCGGCGCGACGGACAGCGGGACGAGCTCGAGCGTCGCCGCCGGGTCCATGGGGTAGCGCACGACCCACTCCTGGTCCTCCGCGTCCACGAAGAAGCGGAGGCGGGCGAGCGCCCCCTCGAGCTCGTCGCGCTGCGCGAGCAGCTCCTGCTCGGCCCGCGAGGGCGGCGCCTTCAAGAACGCATCCGCCGCGAGCTCCGGCGGCGTCAACGCCTCGAGCTCTCGGCCGATCGCCTCGCGCCGCGCCTCGAGATGTTCGAGGTGCTCGGCCATCACGGGGCGGTAGGCGTCCGCGGAGGCGAGCCGCGGCAGCGGGGCGCCGAACCAGGCGCGCATCTGCTCGGCAGAAAAGGCGACGGTGAAGACCGAGACGAGCTGGGACTCGAGGTTGTGTGCCTCGTCGACGACGAGCAGGCGGCGCTTCCTGAGCTGCTCCGCGTGCCAGTGGCGGAGCGTCGCGAAGTAGGCCGTGTTGGTGCAGAAGATCGGCCCGTTGAGCGCCGCGGTCTTCGCGCGCACGTACGGGCACTGGCAGAGCGGCCCCCGCGGGCGGCGGCACAGGCCGCGCGAGGTCGGCACGCGCGCGCCGGGGAAGTGGTCGCACGCGTAGTTGTCGCGGCCCTTCACGATCTGGAGCTCGCCGCCGAACTCCCGCTCGTACTGATCCTGGAGCAGCTTCTGCGAGGTCAGGAGGTACGCGTCGCCGCTC
Organism: Candidatus Methylomirabilota bacterium; assembly: GCA_035260325.1. Taxonomy (NCBI): domain Bacteria; phylum Methylomirabilota (SeqCode); species Candidatus Methylomirabilota bacterium. Next base: position 6,166 of record DATFVL010000028.1, read on the forward strand.
CAGCGGGCGAGCGTCATCGCGACGTGGCTCTTGCCGACGCCGGGCGGGCCCTCGACGAGGAACACGCGGGGCGCCGCCGGGTCGTCGAGCGCCTCCGCGATCGCGTCCTCGAGGGCGCTGAGGAGCCGCGCCTGCTCGGGCCGGGGCGTGGCGCCGGCCGGAAAGTGGGTGAGGAGGTCGAGCGCGCCGCTCACTCGTCCACGAGGAGCTTCTGGAGCTCGGCGCGCGTGCGGCGGCGCTCCTCGAGGAGCGCGTTGATTCGCTGGATCGCCTCCGCGTAGCCGGTCACCTCCTGGCGGTCGCGCGCGTCGAGGAAGTCGAGCAGCGTCAGCGAGCTCTGCGCGTAGCTCCGTCGCGCCTGGCGGACCCGCGGGAGGAAGACCGGCCGGAGCTCGGCGCCGGCCGCGCCGTACTGGGCCTCGGCCCGCTGGAGCTCGGCGATCGCCTGCTGGCGCGCGTCGCGCAGGGCCACGTACCGCTCGGCGGCGGGCGGGTCGCTGCGCCGGAGCGCCTCGACGAAGGAGCGCTCGGCGTCGTCGGCGCCGCCCGGTTGCGCCGTGGCGGCGGGCGGCGCGGCCAGCACGGACGCGAGCACGGCCGCGCCGAGGAGAATCCGGCTCACGAGCGAGGTCCTCCGGATCGCGGGATGCGGGCGAGTGGATGGTACCACGCGCGGCGTATCATGAGCGCGTGCCTCCCGAGCGGACGCGCCCGGTGCTGCAGTACTCGGCCGGCGGGCTCGTCGTGGACGCGGACGGCCGGATCCTCCTGATCCGCGCGCGCGACCTCCGCGACCGCCCCGTGTGGACGCTGCCCAAGGGCACGCTCTCGCCCGGCGAGTCGAGCGCGGACGCCGCGCTCCGCGAGGTCCGCGAGGAGACGGGCTGGCGGTGTGAGATCGTCCGCGAGCTCGAGGACGTGACCTATTGGTTCCAGCGCGACGGCCGGCGCGTCCGGAAGTCCGTGCGCTGGTTCCTCATGCGGCCGCTCGAGCAGGCCGGCGAGCACGACCACGAGGTGGACGAGGTCTCGTGGGTGACGCGCGCCGAGGCCCTCGACCGGCTGCGCTACGAGTCGGATCGCCGCCTGGTCGAGGCGCTCGCTTAGGGGGCCGGGAAGAGGCGGTCGCCGTTCTTGAACGCGATCAGCTCGGCGACCTCCGGCGGGAGCTGGCGGAGCCAGACCTGCACGTCGCGCATGTAGTCGCCGACGACCTCCCAGCGCGACGTCACCCAGGTGTCGGTGCCCACCATGAAGCGGTCCGGGTGGCGCAGGAAGACCGCGCGCCACTCGGGATCGAGAACGCCTCCGGGCGCGACGTCGGTGCGGAGCGCCAGCTCCACCCAGAGCTTCGGGAACCGGTCGAGAAGCGCCGCCACCGCCTTCGGCCCCGCCGACATGCCCGCGTGGGCCCAGAGGAAGCGCACCGTCGGATAACGCGTGAGGAGCCGCTCGATCGCGACGTCGTCCACGTGGGCCTGGAGGAACAGATCGCGCGCGGCCGCGAGCTCCGCGATGCGCCTGACGACGGGCGCGTCGACCTCCGCCGCGCCCAGGTGGAACTCGCCGATCCCGCGGTAGACGCCCCGCTTGAGCCGCTCTTCCACGTACGCGGCGACCGCCGGGTCGCGCGCCCAGCCCGCCATGTCCTCGCGCGTGCGATAGGGGCGGAGGAAGGGCACGATGCTCTCCGGCGCGCGCTCGTAGAGCTTGAGCGTCCCGTCGTCCGGCGTGCTCGAGACGATCGCGCGGCGCACGCCGGCCCGCGCCAGGATCGACAGCGCGCGCTCCGGCGGGTACCCGTCCCAGTCGGGCCGGCTGTAGTGGATGTGGGCGTCGAAGATCGGGAGCTGCGCCGCGGCCGGGAGCGGCGCCGTGGCGAGGAGCGCGGCGGTGAGCGCGAGGGCCGCTCGCAGGATCATCGCCGGCATCCTACCACCTTCCTTCGCCGGCGCCGCCGCACTAGGCCGCCGCGTCCGGCCGGCAGACGCGGCACGGCCGGTAGCCCACGCTCCGCGCGTCGGGGATCGAGGCGAAGACCACGCGGTTCGGCTCGGCGACGCGCTGCTCGTGCGCGCAGCCGCGCCGGCAGACGATGCGCGTGGACGTGCACCCGACGAGCGCCGGCGTCGCGCGCTCGAGCGCGAGCAGCTGCGTCTTCATGCGCCCGCCGAACGCGTAGTGGCCCCACGAGCCGTCGCCCCGGATCACCCGGTGGCAGGGGACGATGATCGGGACGGGATTCGCGCCGAGCGCGTTGCCGACGGCGCGCGCCGCGCGCGGCCGCCCGATGCGGCGCGCGAGCTCCGCGTACGACTCCGTCTCGCCGAACGGGATCCGCCGCGCCTCGGCGAGCACCCGCGCCTGGAAGGGCGCCACGCCCGCGAGGTCCACCGCCACGAAGAAGAACGCGCGGCGCCCCGCGAGGTACTCGCCGAGCTCCTCCTGCGCCTGCGCGGCGTGCCGTTGAGCGCGCGCCGACGCGGCGGCGACCCCGCGCCCGGGATAGAGCCGCAGCACGCCGCGGTCGGTCGCCTCGATCCGGAAGCGCCCGGCCAGCGCCTCGAGCGTCGGCGGCCCGCCCGCGAGCCGCCCGACGAGGCGGCGCGCCAGACCGCGGGGCGCCGCGGTGTCAGCGAAGAACTCCCTGAGTGCCGTGTCCATTCGGTCCATCCTTTCCAGTCTCCTCTAGTCTCCCAGCGCCGTCCGGAGAATCGCCTTGCCCCGCGCGAGCTGGCTCTTCACGGTGTTGACGGAGATCCCCCGGATCTTCGCCAGCTCGCGGTACGAGAGGCCGTTCACGTAGTGGAGCGCCAGCAGGAGCCGCGCCTCGCGCGGCACCCGGTCGAGCGCCCGCGCGAGGTCCACGGGCTCGACGCGCGGCGCCCGCCGCGCGTCCCCGGTGGGGAGGGGCTCGGGCAGGGGGCGCCGCCGACGCAACTCGTCGATGCAGACGTTCGAGAGCACGCGGTAGAGCCACGTGGAGACCGCCCACCGCGGCGCGTACGACGCGCGCGCGGCGAACGCCTTCAGGAGGGCGCGCTGGACGGCGTCCTCGGCGTCGGCGCGGTTGCCGAGCAGGCGGTACGCGACGGCGTAGAGCCGGCCGGCGTACGCCTCCGCGTGGCGGGTGAACGTCGCCTCATCCATCTCACACAGGTATACGTCCGGGGCGGAGGGAATGGGTGGAAGAGTCGCCGCGCGTGTGCAAGACTCTCGACGCCCGAGCGCTTCGGCCGGCACGGGGAGGTGTCACCCATGAGCAAGCGTCAGGACGGAGCCCTCACTCGACGTGGGTTCCTCATCGCCACCGGCGTCGCCGCGCTGGGCGCCGGCCTCCGGGGCGGCGCATCGGCTCAGCCGCCCCCGGCGCCGATCGCCGGCAAGGAGAAACTGATCGTCAGGAGCGGCCGCCCCGTGAATCTGGAGGCGCGGCTCGCGGACCTGAAGGATTACTACACGCCCGAAGAGCTCTTCTACGTCCGGAACAACTACGACGCGGCGCCGATCGATCCGGCGCAGTGGTCCCTGAAGATCGAGGGCGAGGTGGGCAACCCCGTCGTCCTCGGTCTCGCCGACCTCCGGAAGCTCCCGATGCTCACCCAGGACGTCACGCTCGAGTGCGCCGGCAATGGTCGATCGTTCCACAGGCCGCGCGCCTCCGGCATCCAGTGGGAGCACGGGGCGGTCGGCAACGCGGCGTGGAAGGGCGTGCGCCTGGCGGACGTGCTGGCGCTGGCGACGCCAACGGCGTCGGCGCAGCACGTCGCCTTCGACGGCGCGGACACGCCGCCGACGCCCCAGGCCCCAGACTTCATCCGGAGCGTTCCGATGTGGAAGGCCCTCGAGCGCCACACGATGATCGCGCTCGAGATGGGGGGCAAGCCGATCCCGCATCTCCACGGCGGGCCGGCCCGCGTGGTGGTGCCGGGCTTCGTCGGTTCGGCGTCCATCAAGTGGCTCGAGCGCATCATGCTCCTCACCGAGGAGTTCAACGGCTTCTACATGAAGTCGAACTACACGGCACCGCGCGCCGACAACGACAAGGAGATCTACTCGCTCCAGTCCCTCGAGGTGAAGTCGGTGATCGTCGGGCCGGCCGACGGCGCGAGGCTCCCGGCCGGACGCACGCCGGTCTGGGGCTGGGCGTGGAGCGGCGAGGGCGAGCTCACCGGCCTCGACGTCTCGACCGATGGCGGCCAGACCTGGACGCCGGGAAAGTTCACCGGGCCCTGGGGCCGCTACTCCTGGCGGAAGTGGGAACACGAGTGGGACGCGAAGGCGGGGACCCACACCGTCATGGCGCGCGCGACGGACAGTCTGGGACGGGTCCAGCCGACGACCCGCGCGTTCAACCGGCTCGGCTACCGCTGGAACGTGATCCACGCGGTCAAGGTCGATGTGGCGTAGCGCCGCGCTGGCGACCGTCCTGGCGCTCGTGGCCGGGGCGGCTGCGTCGCGCCCGCCCGGCGCCGCCGCGCAGAATCCGCCGATCCCGCAGACACCGGGCTGGGAGCTGATCATGCGCTGCGTGATCTGTCACAGCGTCGAGATCGCGGTCCAGCAGCGCTTCGGGCCGCAGGGCTGGTCGGACACGCTCGACCGCATGATCAAGTACGGCGCGCCCATCCCGGCGGAGGACAAGCAGAAGCTGCTCGTCTACCTGCTCCGGCACTACCGAGACCCCGACGGCCGCTGACTTCCGGCCGAGGGTCGTCCACGCGGGGTGGCGTCGCGATCGTGGGCGGGCGGCGCCGCTGATACGATAGAATCCGTGGGTAAGTCGCCGGCGGCGCCGCCGTCGGATACGCCTGGAGAGCAAGCGTGAGAGCTCGGGTCCTCGCCGTCGTCCTCGTCCTCGTGCTGGCGCTCTGCGCGCCCCCCGCCTCCGCCCAGTCCGGGACGCTCGCGCTCACCTCGGCCGTCGCTGGGGTCGAGGTATGGGTCGACGAGCAGCGCGTCGGCGAGCTCACGCCGGACGCCCCGCTCGTCATCCCGAACCTCTCCACCGGCTCGCACCGGGTCGTCGCGAAGAGGGGCACCCGCACCTGGGAACGCGCCGTCCCGGTCACGGCCGACGAGCGCACGAGCGTCGAGATCCAGATCGACCTGACGGGACAGGCGCCCGCGCTCGCGCGCCTGACCGAGGTCGCTTCCCTCGTGGACTCGATGTACGTGGTCGCGCCCGACTTCGACCAGTTCCGGCTCGGCGCGCTCCGCGGCCTCGAGAAGCTCCTGCCCGAGGGATCGCTCGCCGTCGTCACCACGGCCGAGGGCACCGCGATCACCTACCGCGGCCCGCCGCCCGGGGGCAACACGCGCATCCTCTTCGCGGCGCCGGCGGAGCGCGAGACCGTGCTGCGCGACCTCGTCTTCGTCGCGGGCCTCGCCCGCGAGGCCGCGCCGGCCGTCCAGCTCGGGGCGCTCGAGCAGACGCTGCTCCAGGGAGGGCTCGGCGCCCTCGACGTCCACTCCGCGTTCCTCAACCGGGACACCTACCGGGACATGCAGGTCGACATCAGCGGCACGTTCGTCGGCATCGGCATCGAGCTGACGCGCAAGGACGAGGCGCTGAGCGTGCTCGCGCCCATCGAGGGCACGCCCGCCCACCGGGCGGGGCTCCAGACGGGGGACCAGATCGTCAGCATCGACGGGACCTCCGCCGCCGGCATGGCGTTGCCCGACGCGGTCAAGCGCATCCGGGGCCGGGCGGGCACCAAGGTGACGCTCGGGATCCTGCGCGAGGGCTGGGACGCGCCGCGCGATTTCGAGATCACGCGCGAGCAGATCCGCGTGCACTCGGTGCAGAGCCGCGAGCTCGAGCCCGGGATCGGTTACGTGCGGATCCGCCAGTTTCAGGAGAAGACCGCGGCCGACCTCGAGGACGCGCTCGCCGGCTGGAAGAGCGGCGCGCTCCAGGGCCTCGTGCTCGACCTCCGGAACAATCCCGGAGGGCTGCTCACGGCCGCCGTGGGCGTGGCCCAGAAGTTCCTCGACCAGGGGCGGCTCGTCGTCTACACGCAGGGGCGGGTCAAGAACCAGAACGCGCGCCTCATGGCGAACGGCAAGCGCGCGTACACGGACTTTCCGATCGCGGTGCTCGTCAACGGCGGCAGCGCCTCGGCGTCGGAGATCGTCGCGGGCGCGCTCCAGGACTGGGGACGGGCCGTGCTGGTCGGCAACAGGACGTTCGGCAAGGGCTCCGTGCAGACGATTATTCCGCTCTCCGATGGCACCGGGCTCCGGCTGACCACGGCGCGTTACTACACGCCGAAGGGCCGCTCCATCGACGGCACCGGCCTCGAGCCCGAGACCATCGTGGCCGCCGGCGACGCCGCGGGGCAGGCGACCGCGGCGGATCCCCAGCTCCAGCAAGCGCTCGCGGAGCTGCGGACGCGGATCGCCGAGCATCAGGGCCGCTGAGGAGGCTCGCCGCATGAACTACCGTCCGGTCGAGGGCTGGGGGCGCCTGCCCGAGGGCTGGTCCTTCGTCGAGGCCACGAGCGTGGCCGTGGGCCCGAAGGACGACGTGTACGTGTTCAACCGGGGCGCGCACCCGGTCATCGTGTTCGACCGCGACGGGAAATTCCTCCGGTCCTGGGGTGAGGGCGTCTTCCGCCGCGCGCACGGCATCACGATCGGCCCCGACGGAACGCTCTGGCTCACGGACGACCTGCACCACACGATCCGCCAGTTCACGCCCGACGGGAAGCTGCTCCTCACGCTCGGCGATCCCGACAAGCCCGCGACGCTCCACGGCGGCAAGCCCTTCAACCGCCCCACCCACGTTGCGCTGGACCCGAAGACGGGCGACGTCTACGTCTCCGACGGCTACGGCAACTCGCGCGTGCACAAGTTCGACCCGAAGGGCCGGCACCTCGTCTCCTGGGGCGAGCCGGGCACGGACCCGGGGTGCTTCAACATCCCGCACAACATCGCGACCGACGCCGAGGGCCGCGTGTACGTCGCCGACCGCGAGAACCACCGCGTGCAGGTCTTCGACGGCCGCGGCCAGTACCTCACGCAGCTCAACAATCTCCACCGTCCCTGCGGGCTCTTCTGCGACCGGCGGAACGGCGGCGTGCTCTACGTCGGCGAGCTGCCGTCGCACCTCGCGGTGAACACGGAGGTGCCGAACCTCGGCGCCCGCGTGAGCGTGCTCACGCTCAAGGGCGACCTCCTCGGCCGTGTCGGCGGCCGGTTCGCCGGCGAGAAGCCGGGCGAGTTCGTGGCGCCGCACGGATGCGTCGTGGACTCGCGCGGCGACCTCTACGTCGCCGAGGTGTCGTGGACGGCCGTCGGCAAGAGCCTGACCCCGCCGCGCGAGCTCCGGTCGCTCCAGAAGTTCACGCGCGCATGAGCGGGATGGGCGATCGCCTGCTGGACGCGCTCGCGCGCTCGGCGGCGCGCCTGTACGGCGGCGAGGCGGTCTCGGAGCTCGAGCACGCGCTCCAGTGCGCGGACCTCGCGCGCGCGGCCGGCGCCGACGAGGAGCTCCAGCTCGCGTGCCTGCTGCACGACGTCGGCCGCTACGCGGTGGACCCGTCGCTCGTCGCGGACACGACGGAGCCGCGGCGGGCCGGGCCGGGGGCACGCGGGCACCACGAGGTCGGCGCCGAGCTGATCGCGCCCTGGGTGCCGCCGCGCGTGGCGTGGTGCGTGCGGATGCACGCCGACGCCAAGCGCTATCTCTGCGCGACGGAGCCGGGGTACTACGATCGCCTCTCGCCGCCCTCGCGGCACACGCTCCGCCTGCAGGGCGGTGTGATGACGCCCGCCGAGGTCGCGCGGCTCGCCGGCCACCCCTGGCTTCCCGACGCGCTCGGGCTCCGGCGCTGGGACGATCAGGCGAAGGTCCCGGGCCGGGCCACGGGACCGCTCGAGGCGTGGGCGCCGCTCCTCGGGCGCTACTTCGGGCGCTGAGCCGGGACGCTCGCGATGGCGGTGCTGAGCGACGCGGACGTCCAGGCCGAGCTCGCGCGGACGCCCGGGTGGACACGGAGCGGCAAGACGATCGAGAAGACCTACCGGTTCCGGGACTTCAAGGAGGCGATGTTCTTCGTGAACGGCGTCGCGGCCCTCGCCGAGCGCGCCGGGCATCACCCCGACGTCGCGATCCACTACAACGCGGTGACGCTCTCGCTCTGGACCCACTCCGCAGGCGGGCTCACCGCCAAGGACTTCGCCCTCGCGCGCGGGCTCGACGCTGCGCTCGCGTGAGCCTCACTGCCAGCCGATGACGTCGTAGCCGCGGTCGCGCAGGCCGCGGTCCACGGGGCGGCGTTCCATTTGCGCGGCCGATGGTACACTCCGCCGCGATGCTCGTGCCCGAGCCCTTGCCCGAGATCTTTCGTGAGCGCTTCGCCGGGCTCGAGGAGCAGCGCCTCGAGGGGCGCCCCGACGAGGTTTACACGCGCTGCTTCGGCTGCGGTCCGGCGCATCCGAGCGGCCTGCGCGTGCGCTGCTTCAAGGTGGAAGGCGGCGTCGTCTCGCCCATCCTGATCGACCGCCGCTACGAGGGCC
>DATFVL010000029.1 GCA_035260325.1 Candidatus Methylomirabilota bacterium
CCGCTCGCCTCGACGCTCGACCACATCGTCGCCGCCGTCGCCGGCTGAATGTACGGCACGCTGCGAGGCGCCCTGGCAGGGCGCAAGATCGCGTTCGAGCGCGAGTCCTACAAGGCCGTCGTCGAGGGGCGCATCGTCGGCGTCGGCAAGACGATCCGCATCAGGTCGATCCACGTGCACTACGACCTCGCCGTCCCCGCGGACGCGAGGGAGGCGACCGAGCGCGCGCTCGCCCTCCATCCCCAGGGATGCCCGGCCCACCAGAGCGTCCAGGGTGCGATCGAGGTCACGTGGGACGCCTCGCTGCGCGCCGGCGACCAGGTCGTGTCGCTCCGCAGCCAGGACGCAGAGGCCGCGGCGAGCTAACGTCCCTCCGGCCACCGCGCCAGGACGGCATGTCAGAATGCGGCCGGCGTCAGTGATTTCCCTGACGCGCCGGTCCGCGCCGCCTTGCCGTGCCGACGCCCCCCTCGCCGCCGGCGCAGCGCAATTTCAATGCTTTCGGCCGTTCGGCCGGGCGGGTGACGGTCGGCCGTGTCGGCTCCTGGCACCGGCCCTGCACTGGGATCTTTCCGGAAGAAGGGAGATCGCCACGTTCACTCCGCTGATCGTCTCGCGCCGCAACGGAAAACCGACGCTCGGGTACGAGGCCTGTGCCACCGCGCAGGGACCCATGTTCGAGCTGGGGTTCCGCTGGGTCGTCGTGGGGCCTGGCGGCTCGATCCTCGGCTACTACCTGACGGACGCCGACGCCCGAGCCCGGGCCGACGTCCTGAACGCGTCGGCGTCCCGCCGCAAACGCCGCCGGCGCGCGACCACGGTGCGGCCGTGCTAGGGACGCCGAAACCGGGGCATGACCTCGCGGGCGAACAGCTCCATGGAGCGGCGCACCCGCTCCTGGGGCAAGCCGCCGAAGTTCATCCAGCACAGGACCTCGCCGACTCCCAGCCGCCGCAGCTGATCGATCCTCGCGGCCACCGTGTCGGGTGAGCCGAACGCGACCGTCTCGGCGACCAGCTGGTCCCACGTGATCTTCGCGAGCCGCTCCTTCATCGTGCGAAAGCCGGGCTGCAGGAGCGGGTGCACGCGATCGATGTCGTCGGGGATCAGGAAGCGCCGGAGGGACTCCTGGTACCACATCTCCGCGTCCTTTGCCTCGGCCTGCGCCAGGGCGTCGGTCGGCGCGACGTAGATGTGGCGCGAGACTCCCCAGCGGCCCATGAGGCTCGCGGTCTCGGCGTCGGTGCGGCCCGCCTTCTGGCACGCCTTCAGGTACGCGTCGCGCTGCGAGACGAGCTGGTCGATCGGTCCCCGCAGCCAGGAGTTGAGCATCGGCAGCCCGCGGAGCGCGGTGGCCTCGATCGTGTCGGGGCTCGTGCACACGACGTAGAGCGGGGGGTGCGGCTGCTGCAGCGGCTTGGGGATCACCCGCACCTCGGGGATCGCGTAGTGGCGGCCCGCGTACGAGAAGCGCTCGCGGGTCCAGACGCCGATCATGATCGCGAGGGCCTCCTCGAAGCGCTCGCGGTTCTCGATCTGGGGGACCCGGTAGCCCTCGAACTCGACCGGCCGGTTGCCGCGCCCCACCCCGACGTCGAGGCGCCCGCCGCAGAGGATGTCCACCATCGCCATCTCCTCGGCGAGCCGGACCGGATCATGGAAGGGCAGGATCGCCGCGGCCAGACCGATGCGTACCCGTTGGGTCCGCATGGCCACCGCCGCGGCCAGCACGGCCGGCGAGACCGAGAGACCGTACTCGATGAAGTGGTGCTCGGTCAGCCAGATGCTGTCGAAGCCGAGCTCCTCCGTCCACGCCATCTGCTCGATCTCGCGCCGGAAGACCTCGGCGTGCGTGAGCGACGGCGGGGCCTGGAGGAAGTAGTAGGTTCCGAAGCGCATGGCGTCAGGCGAGCCGCGGCATGACGCGCTCGGCGAAGAGCCGCATCGAGGCGAGCACGCGCTCGTGCGGGATCCGCCCGCCGACGTTCATCCAGACCGAGAGGCTCGAGTAGCCGAGGGCCTCGCGCAGCTCGAGGAGCCGCTCGGTGACGGCCTCCGGGGTGCCGTAGACGGCGAGATCCTCGAGCACCTCGGGGTAGGAGATCCGGATCAGCCGCTCGCCGTCCACGCCCCGGTTGGGCGATTCGCGGAGCGCCTCGCCGATGGTGTGGAAGAAGTGCATCGTGCTCGTCTCGGGCTCCTCGCGCGCGCGGCGCGCGGTCTCGGCGACGTAGACGGGAACGATGAGCCCGACGGGACCCCGGCCCGGGTGGCCGGCCGCCCGCCACGCCTCGTGGTAGCCGCCGATGAAGCGTTTGAGGTCCGCGATCGACGTGGTGCGCACGGCGATGAAGATCGGGTAGCCCATGCGCCCGACCATCGGATAGGTCTCCTGCGTCGTCGCCGCGACGCGGATCGGCGGGTGGGGCTTCTGGTAGGGCTTCGGCAGCACGCAGACGTCGCGGAACTGGAAGTACTTGCCCTCGTGCGAGAAGCGCTCCTGCGTCCACGCCTTCAGGAGGATGTCGAGCGTCTCCTGGAACCGCTCGCGGCTCTCGGCGTAGGGGATGTTGAAGCCGTGGTAGTGGGCGGGGAGCCCGCTGCGGCCGATGCCGAAGTCGAGCCGCCCCTGACTCAGGTGATCGACCGTGGCCACGTCCTCGGCCAGGTGCAGCGGATGGCTCAGGGGCAGGACCTGGACGGCGATGCCGATCTTCACCCGCCGCGTGCGCTCGGCGAGCGCGGCCGCGATGACGAGGGGCGACGCCAGGACCGAGCGATCCTTCTGGAAGTGGATCTCGGCGAGCCAGACCGCGTCGAAACCGCAGGCCTCGGCGGCCGTCATCTGCGCCATCGATTCCGCGAAGGCCTCGGCGTCGCTCATGCCGGGGGCCTGCTGGAACTCGGTGAAGAGCCCGAATTCCGGTCTGGGGAGCGTCGTCATCCGCGCGGGATTATAGGCGTCGCCTCCCGTGACCACAAGCGCCGCGCCCGCCCGCGCCACGCTTGACGCGCCGGTCCGGGGTGGCCTACTCTCCGGCCACATGCTGGTCGGCGCGTTCGCCTGCGCTCACACGCCCCAGCTCCTGGTCCGGCCCGACACGGAGGACCGCGAGCTGGTGCTGCGGGTCCACGCCGCCTTTGGCCGCGTCCGGCGGCGGCTCGAGGTCTTGAGGCCCGACACCATCGCCGTCGTCGCCGGCGACCACGTCGAGGCGTTCTTCCTGAACGCGGTGCCCGCGCTCGGCGTCTACGTCGGCGCCGAGTGCGCGGGGAGCTTCGGCCGCTACCGCTACCGCTTCCCCATCCACGAGCCGCTCGCCCGCGCGATCGTCGAGCAGGGGATCGAGCGGGGCTTCGACCTCTTCTACACGCAGGACGCGCCGCTCGACTACGCCTTCTACGTCCCGCTCCACTTCACGATGCCCACCCCCGCGGTGCCGATCGTGCCGCTCCACGTCAACGTGTACCTGCCGCCCCAGCCGACGCCGCGGCGCTGCTTCGAGTGGGGCCGGGCGCTGGGCGAGATCCTCCACGCGCGACCGGAGCGCGTCGTGCTCATGGCCTCGGGCGGCATGTCGCACTACCCGGGGACCGAGCGCTACGCCTCACCCGAGCTCGACTGGGACCGCCGCGTCCTCGACCAGCTCGCTCACGGACACGGTCGGGAGCTGGCCGCCGTCACGGGCGAGGAGCTCGACAAGGCGGGGAACATCGAGCTGCGCACGTGGATCACGGTGCTGGGCGCGGTGGGCGACGCCCGCGCCGATGTCTACTGCTACGAGCCCTCCTGGCACCACGGCAACGCCGTGGTCGAGTGGGCGATGTGACGCTCGAGTCCGCCGCCCACTATCGCTTTCCGCCGGCGAGCGCGTACCGGCTCAACCGCTGCCTCTATGCGCTCAAGTCGGACGACGCCTTCAGGGCGCGCTACGTCGCCGATGCGAGAGCGGCGATGCGGGAGCTCGACCTCGACGCGGCGGACCAGGAGGCGCTCCTCGCCGGCGACCGCGACGGTCTCGTCGCCCGCGGCGCCCATCCGTACCTCGTCTTCATGGCCGACCTCCGGCTCCGGATGGATCGCGGGGCCACGGCCTTCGAGTACTTCTGAGGCGGCGGATGACGACCGAGGAGTGGTTCGACGCGCTGACGGCCGAGCTGCTCGCCCAGAGCCCGTTCCGGCGCTCGGAGTATTTCAAGCGCTTCGCCTCCGGCGCCCTTCCCCGGGAGGCGGTGTGGTCACACATCGCCCAGCACTACCTCCTGATCGCCTGGTTTCCCCGGATCTTCAGCGGCATCCACACCCGCTGCGAGGACTTCGAGGTCCGCAAGGACTGCGCGCGACACCTGCTCGTCGAGGATCTCGGTTACTTCGACGGGCGGGTCGGCGGCACGCCTGACCACGACGAGCTCTTCCGCCGGATCGGCGACGACCTCGGTTACCCGCGCGACGTGTACGCCGGCATCGAGCCCGTCCCCGAGATGGCCGCGATCATCGACTTCTTCCGGCGGCTCGGCCACGAGCTGCCCTGGAGCGCGTCCCTCTGCGCGACGGCGCTGCTCGAGGAGGAGGTGGTCGAGATCGCGCAGACCGTCGGCCGGGCCCTCGTCCAGCACTACGGCGTGCGCCCGGAGTGGGGCGGCCAGAACTACACCGTGCACCAGGCGATCGAGAAGGAGGAGTCGGGCGAGACGAAGAAGACCATCCTCAAGCACCTGCGCACGTCCGAGGACCGGCGCGCCGCCGAGTCGGCGATGCGCGAGATGCACCGGCTGCTCCAGGCGTACGCGGAGGGGCTCGCGCGCCGGCACCTCCGCTGAGACGCCCCGCTCAGACGGTCGTGAGCTCGGCCGTCCGCCTCGCGAGAGCCATACCGCCATGCGCCAGGCTCTCGACGATTCCCACCAGTGAGTGGAGATCGACCGGCTTCTCGAGGTGATACTGGAAGCCCGCGCGCTGGGCGGTCGCCCGGTGCTCCGGTCCGTGGAGCCCCGTGAGGGCGGCGGCGGGGATCGCGCCCCCGCGCTCCGGGGACAGCGCGCGAACCTGGCCGATGAGCCAGTAGCCGCCCTTGTCCGGCATCTCCAGGTCGCTGATCAGGACGTCCGGGCGCTCGCGCGTCACGGCGTCGAGCGCCGCTTCGGCGCTGCCGACGGCCGTCACCGCGGCGCCGTGCTCCCCGAGGATGTCGGCGAGCATCTCCCGGATGACCGCCGAGTCGTCGACGACCAGCACGCGGACCCCGTCGAGACACGCCAGGACGTCGGAGCCGGCGCGCGCGGCGACGCTACCGAGCATGGCGCTGATATCGCGTCGGGTGCGGCGCCAGCGGCCTGGCCGGCCCTCGCTCCTCCGGGTGCGAGCGGCGGGACGTGAACCAGTCGAGGACGAGCAGCGTGATGAGGGCGAGGGCCGCGTACAGGATCAGGCGGTAGAGAGGGGCGAATTCGCTCATCTCGACTCCAGCATGGCCCGCGGACGGCCGCGAGCGTATTAGGCATTCACCCGAATCGGGGCGAGGAAAATCCCCAAGGCGGTTCTAGCGCCTGACCACCGCCCAGCCGAAGACCGCGAGATCCTTCGACACGTCGCGCATCCGGCGCTCCCGGCGCCGACGGTCGAGCGCCACGGGCTTCCGGAGCTGGCGCCGCTCGCCGGCCCGGCGGTCGACGATGACCTCCACGGTCGCCCTCGTGAACGCGCGCTGACTGGCGAAGACGTGCTTCAGGTACTCGAAGCGCGCCGAGTCCGTGCTCGACACGATGATGAGCAGATGCGGCATATACGGGACCGGGCCGGCGATGTCCGTCTCCCGCAACAGGCCCATACCCTTAACACCTTCTCCTTGATCGCGTGATCTCATCTCGCGTATCCCGACTCTACGCGGCGCGGGTGCCTTCCGGAAATAAGGCAAATACCCTAACGAGACGGGGGTTTCCCCGTTCCCGCTCAGGGCAACACCTGATTTGAGTTCGACGCCGCTGAACCTACAGTCCAGCCAGCCAGTCGGCCGATGGGCTCTTGATGAGCCGGGGAGGGAAGCGGCGATGCCGCAGGAGAGCTTGCACCCCTGGAAGCTCACGGTGATCGTGATGGGCCTGGTCGTGGGAACTTCGCTCGTGACCGGGTTCGTCGTCGTCAACTGGACGGACCCCGACCCGGTCCATATCGCCGCCAGACCTCGAGCGGCGGGCGCGCCCACGGCGCTCGTCGCCGAGCGCCTGGCGCTCCCGACGCGGGAGGTCGTCGCCGCCTGCAACCGGTACGCGGCCGCCCAGGTGAGCGAGCGGGGCAAGACCGAGGGGGTTGCGAGGGACGCGGCGGACGGCGCTGCCGTGGGCGCCGGCAAGGGCGCGGCGATCGGCGGCGGCGTCGGTGCCGGCGGGGGCGCCCTTTACGGCGTCAACGAGAACAAGAGGCGCGACGAGCGTTATCGGGATGCGTACGCGACGTGCATGCGCTCGCTCGGCTACACGGGCTGAAGGCGGGCATATCGCGCGTCGGGACCCCGTCATGCCGCAGGATCACCCGCGCGTCCCTAGAACATGCCGTTCGTGTTGGCGGCCTTCTCGGGGATCGGCTGCACGACGTCCCAGTGCTCGACGATCTTGCCGTTCTCGAGCTTGAAGATGTCCACGATGGCGTTGCCGCGCGTCCCGGGCTCCCGGACCGCGTGGACGTGCAGGATCACGTAGTCGCCGTCGGCGAACACCCGCTTGATCTCGCTCTTGGAGTTGGGGAACTTCTCGCGCAAGAACCGGAGGAAGGCGCGGAACCCCTCGGGCCCGTCGGCCGCGTTCGGGTTGTGCTGGGTGTAGCGCGTGCCGAAGTACCGCGCGGCCGCCTCGAAGTCCTTCTGGTTGAGCGCTTTCTCGTAGAACTCCAGCACGGTCTTCTTGTTCGCCTCCTGCTGCGGCCCGTCGGCGGCGTGGGCCGACGGCGCCGCGAGGGCGAGCGTGGCCGCGGCGAGGGCGAGCGCGAGGGTCGTCATGGAGCGCTCCTTCCGGCTCAGAGCAGGGTGCACGCTTCGTCGAAGTCGAGACGCGGCAGCTTCGGCAGGACCTTGGCGGGATCGCCGTGGCCCACGTTGCACAGGAAGTTGGACTTGACGCGGCCGTCCGGGAAGAACTCCGCGTCCACCTTGGCGTTGTCGAAGCCCGACATCCCGCCGACGTCGAGGCCGCGCGCGCGCGCCGCGAGCATGAAGTACGCGCCCTGGAGCGTGCCGTTGCGGAAGGCGGTGGTCTCCGCCAGGACCGGGTTGGCCTTGTACGGGTTCGCCATCTCGGGCTTGTGCGCGAAGAGCTTCGTCGGGAGCCATTCGTAGAAGCGCGTGTCGTAGCCGATGATCACGGTCACCAGCGCCGCCTTCGTCTTGTCCACGTTGCCCGGGCTGAGCGCGGGCAGCAGGCGCGCCTTCGCCTCCGGCGTCCGGAGGAAGAGGAAGCGGGCCGGGCAGGAGTTGGCGCTGGTCGGCCCGAGCTTCACGATCTCGTAGATCTCCCGGAGCTGATCGTCCGTGACCGGCGTGGGGAGCCAGCCGTTCTGCGTCCTGGCCTCGCGGAAGAGGAGATCGAGCCCCGCGTCGTCGAGCGTCTTTCGCACGTGGTCCTCCTGGGTGTCGTCAGCTGGTTCGCGCGTCCCGGATGGCCCGCCACACGCGCGCGGCCGTCGCCGGCATGTCGAGCCGGCGGACGCCGAGCGGCGCGAGCGCGTCCATGACCGCGTTCATCACCGCCGGCAGCGCCCCGACGGTGCCCGCCTCGCCGGCCCCCTTGGCGCCGAGCGGGTTGAGCTTCGTCGGCACCGGGTTGCTCTCGATGTGCATGTCGGGGAGCGTGTCGGCGCGCGGGAGCGCGTAGTCCATGAACGAGGCGGTCAGGAGCTGGCCGGACTCCGGCTCGTACACGACCTCCTCCATCAACGCCTGGCCCACGCCCTGCGCCACGCCGCCGTGGATCTGGCCCTTGAGCGTCAGCGGATTGATCACGGTGCCCACGTCGTCCACGACCACGTAGCCGACGAGCGCGACGGCGCCGGTGTCCGGGTCGATCTCGACCTCGCACGCGTGGCAGCCGTTGGGCCACGTGTCCTGCTTGGGCGCGAACGTCCCCGTCTCGTAGAGCCCGGGCTCGAGGCCGGGCGGGAGCCGCCCGGGCTGGAAGGCGGCCCGGACGACGTCCTTCAGGACGACGGCGCGATCCGTGCCCACCACCGCGAACCGGCCCTCGGCGAACACGATGTCCACCTCGGCCGCCTCCAGCAGGCGCGCCGCGATCTTCTTCCCCTTCGCGATGACCTTGTCGGCGGCCGTCCAGAGCGCGGTGCCGCCGATGACCGTCGAGCGCGAGCCCATGGTGCCCATCCCGAACGCGACCCGGTCCGTGTCGCCGTCGATGTACCGGACGTCGGCGGGGTCGAGGCCGAGCCGCTCGTGGAGGATCTGCTTGAACGTCGTCTCGTGGCCCTGCCCCTGGCTCTTCGTGCCCATGAAGATGGTCGCGCTGCCGCTCGGGGTGAAGCGGATCTCGGCGAACTCGGGCTGCGGGCCCGCCGCCCGCTCGATCGCGTTGACGACGGCGAGGCCCCGCAGCCGGCCGCGGCGGCGCGCCGCCTCGCGCCGCGCGGCGAAGCCGGCGACGTCGGCGAGCTTCAGCGCGTCGTCCATGTTCTTCTCGAACTCGCCGCAGTCGTAGGTCACGCCGAGCGGGTTCTTGTACGGCATGGCCGACGACGGGATGAGATTCTTCCGCCGCAGCTCCACCGGGTCCATGCCGAGCTCGCGGGCGGTGTCGTCGATCAGCCGCTCGATGACGTACGTCGCCTCCGGCCGGCCGGCCCCGCGGTACGGCGCCGTCGAGTTGGTGTTGCTGAGGACGCAGGTCACGTGGACGTGCGCGGCGGGGAACGCATAGACGCCGACGAGCGTGACGACGTTGGTGAACGTGGCGAGCAGGTTGCGGTCCGAGGAGACGTAGGCGCCGACGTTGGCGAGGGTCCGGACGCGGAGGCCGAGGAAGCGGCCCTCGCCGTCGAGCGCCAGCTCGGCCTCGCTGACGTTGTCGCGCGCGTGCTCGTCGGCCGGAATCGCCTCGCGGCGCTCGCACACCCACTTGACGGGCCGGCCGAGCTTTCGCGCGGCCCACAGGACGAGCCGGTGCTCCGGATACTGCCAGCCCTTCGTCCCGAAGGCGCCGCCGACATCGCCCGCGATGACGCGGATCTGGTGCTCGGGGATCCTGAAGATGTTGCTCGCCAGCGCGTTGCGCACGCGGTGCGGGTACTGGACGTCGGCGTACAGGGTGTACCGCTCCTCGCCGGGGTCCCAGACGCCGAGCGCGCCCCGCGGCTCCATGAACTGCGCGTGCACGCGCGTGATCACGTAGCGGCGGCGGACCACGCGCGCCGCCCGCGCGAAGGCCGCGTCGGCGGCCGCCCGGTCGCCGGCCTCGAAGACGTTGGAGACGTTGTCGGGACACTCGTCCCACACCGGCGGGCTGCCGGGCGCCGCGGCGTCCGCCGTCCCGGTCACGGCCGGCAGCGGCTCGTACTCGACCCGGACCAGCTCGGCCGCGTCCTCGGCCTGCGCGTGGGTCTCCGCGACCACCAGCGCGACGGGGTCGCCGACGTACCGCACCCGGTCCGTGGCGAGGCCGCGATGCGGCGGGGCGAACATCGGCGAGCCGTCGGGACGCTTGCGCGAGAGCGTCATCGTCATCGTGCCGAGCCCGTCGCGCGCGAGGTCGGCGCCCGTGAGCACCGCGAGGACACCGGGCGCCGCCGCGGCCGCGGCCGGGTCGACCGCCCGGATCCGCGCGTGGGCGTGCATCGAGCGCACGACGACGGCGTGGGCCTGGCCGGGAAGGTTCACGTCCGCGTGGAAGCGGCCCTCGCCGCGCAGGAGCCGGACGTCCTCGAACCGCTTGATCCCCTGTCCGATCCCGAACTGCCCCACTACAGGACGTCGTGCGCGAGCTGCGAGATGCTCATGTCCCGCTCCTCCGGGGCGCCCGTCGTGGGTCGCCCGCGCCGGGAGCGATCCTGCTCTGTGGGCGCGGTGGAGTCAAGCGTGGGCGACGAGGCGGACTAGGCTTGCGCGATCCGGCTCACGCGTGGAGCATCAGGGCGGGCACCGGCGCCCGGCGCGCCACCCGCGCCGCCACGCCGGGCCGGAGCGCGCGGCGCAGGCGTCCCCGAGCCGACGCCGCGAGCGCGATCAGATCGGCGCCGAACGCGTCGGCCTCGAGCAGGATCTCCTCGGCCGGCTCGCCGAAGCGGACGACGCGCTCCACGGGAACGCCGTCGAGCTCGGCCTCGATCCGGCCGAGGTCGTCGAGTCCCTCGGACGTCAGGCGGGCCATCTCCTGATCGGTGTACGCGATCGTCCGCCCCCGCGGCCCGGTCACCCGGTCCGGGACCGGGAACACGCGGAGGAGGCGGACGGTCGCCCCGGCGCCGCGCGCCAGGGCCGCGACGAGTGGGACGATCGCCTCGCTGCGCGCGCGCGGGCCGATCGGTGCCAGGATCCGCTTTGCCATCGTGTTGAACCTCCACGATTGCGATGCGGACGCGCGGCGGATGGATTCAGGCGGCTACGCCGCGTCGCCTCGCGGCGCGAGCGAGAACGCGGAGCGCTCCGCGTTGCACACGGGATTGAGCTCGAGGATCAGCTCCGTCTCGCGCGCCAGACGGCGTGGATGCTCGGGGACGATCTCGTACGCGCAGAGCGTCGGCTCGTGCCGGACGATCCGGTCGTCGGCCCGGGTGAGGTGGTCGAGCATGCGGGCGCGGAGGTCCGCCGAGGCGCCGACGTAGATCGACCGCTCGTTCGGCCGGTACAGGACGTACACGCCGGGCCGCGGCGGCACGCTCTTCCTGACCGAGAACGGGTTGAACGTGATCCCATTCGTTCCCTGCCACGGCATCGACGTACCTCCCGCGCTTACGCGCTCTCGACCAGCGCCACGGACGACTCGGACTCCGCCCCGCGCGGCTCGCCCGGCTCCTCCGCCGTGCCGCGCGCCCACGCGCGCCCCGCCGCGCCCAGCGGCACCGCCGCGACGCCGCTCGCCCCGAGATCGAGCAGTTGCAGGCAGCGCACGTCCGCGAAGCGCAACTCCTCGACGCCGCGCCGGAAGAACCGCGTGAACCGCTGCGCCGCGAAGAGGAGCCGGAGCGGCTGCTCCGGCGAGATGCGCGCCGCCGGGAAGAGCTTCCGGAGTACGTCGGGATTCTCCCGGCACCACCAGTAGGCGTCCACGGCGCGGAGGTACATCCGCGCGTCGGCCGTGAGGCCGACCGCGACGAGGACGAGCGAGCCCTTCGCGTCCAGCGCCACGAGGTCCACCACCGAGCGGCCGATGGCGAAGCGGGAGTCCACGACGCGGAGGCCGGGCTCGAGCGCCTCCACGTTCTCCTCGACCAGCTTCCGCAGCCCGCTCGCGTGGAGCTGCACGAGCGACTTCGGAATCGCGCCCAGCACCCCGAGCCCGCGCGTCGCCTGCGCGAGCGCCGGCTCGCTGCGCTCCGTCAGCAGGATCACCGGGACCACCGGATCCACCGTCCGCAGGCCGCGCAGGACCTCCACGTCGGCCAGTCCCGAGATACCGAGGAGCACGAGGTCGGGGCGACTCTCGGAGAGAATGATGAGCGCGTCGCCCGCGTGCACGGCGGTCTCCACCTGGAATCCCTGGCGCGCGTAGCAGTCAGCCATCTCGTCGAGGACC
Organism: Candidatus Methylomirabilota bacterium; assembly: GCA_035260325.1. Lineage (NCBI taxonomy): Bacteria > Methylomirabilota (SeqCode) > Candidatus Methylomirabilota bacterium. The sequence continues at coordinate 11,728 of DATFVL010000029.1, forward strand.
GCCACGTCGTCGTCGATGATCAGCATCCGCGTGTGAAGACCCTTCAGCGTTCCGCCTCCGGTCAGCGTCTGCGGCACCATGGCGTCACGGTAGTCGTTGGGGACTTCCCGCGGAATTCGGCGAACGCCTCAGGCCGCACGGGGGAATACCCTGAGGGGGCCCCGGCGAGTCACCGAGGACGCGACCGACGGCGATCCGGACGGCGTCGGGCCCGCCGCGCCGGCCCCGTGGGAGATGCCCAGCGTCCTTTTGCAGTATTCGCCGGATTGTTCCGGGATCCCGTTTCGGAGCAAGGTCGAGGCACGAAGTCGATTCGCCTGCGGAGGGGCCGCGTGGGCTGAGACACATCAATAAAATCGTGCTCTCGGACGATTCCGGAAGCCTCCCCGTGATGCTGGACATCGCGAAGTCGAGCCCGGCGCCCGACGGCCGACCCTCCTGAGGGTTTTTCCAGACCTGGATTCAGGTAAACACCTGATAGGAGACCACCTCACGTGCGTTAGATTTGCGCGGGTGATCCTCTGACAGGAGGTGCGCGAATGAGCAAGACCACTCGGGATCTGGCAAGCACGGCCACCGCGGAGCCGAGGCTCGAGTCCACCGCCTCGCGGCTCCGCGAGCTGGTCGCGCACCTGCGCCAGCAGCGCGCCCAGCTGCGCGAGGAGTGGGCGCGGCTGATCACCGAGGCCAAGCTGCTGACCGCGATGACGAAGGAAGAGATCTTCGCGGAGGCGACCTCGGTCTACGACAACTACGTCGAGGCCCTCGAGACCGGCACGTACGAGGCGCTGCAGACCTACGCGCGGAACCTCTCCGAACGCATCATCCCCCGAGGCGTCGAGACGCACGAGGTCGTCGGGATCGTGCTCCTCCTCCGCGACGTGCTCGCGCGCTCGCTGTTCGCGAAGTACCAGGAGGACTTCGCCGAGCTGAACCGCATCCTGGACGCGTACGAGCCCGCCGCCAACCGGATCGCGATCACGGTGGCCGTCGGCTTCGTCCAGGAGCGCGAGCGGATCATCCGCGAGCAGCAGGAGGCCATCCGCGAGCTGTCGACCCCGGTGCTCCAGGTCCGCGAGCGCCTCCTGATTCTCCCGATCATCGGCGTCATCGACCCGCAGCGCGCGCGCCAGCTGACCGAGCAGCTCCTCCGGGGCATCCGGACCAACCGCGCCAAGGTCGTCGTGCTCGACATCACTGGCGTGCCGTACATCGACTCGCCCGTCGCGAACCACCTGGTGCAGACGGTCGAGGCGGCGCGGCTCCTCGGCGCGACCGTCATCGTCACCGGTCTTTCGCCCGAGATCGCCCAGACCCTTGTTAATATCGGTGTGGACCTGGGCAAGATGAACACGGTCGGCGACCTCCAGGGCGGTATCGAAGAGGCGGAGCGCCTGCTGGGTTACAAGGTCGTCCTGATGCGGGAGCCGGCGGCCGAGCCGGTCTAAGAGAGAGGGCTCTCGATGCAGGTCCCGATCCTCAAGCAGGGACCCTATCTGATCGCGACGGTCCAGTCCGCGCTCACGGACGACGACCTGAAGCAGCTCCGCGACACGCTGGTGGACCAGATCAGCCAGGTGCGCGCGCGGGGCGTCATCGTGGACGTCACGGCGCTGGACGTCATCGACTCGTTCGCGACGCGCACGCTGCGCGACATCGCCCACATGATCAGGCTCCGCGGCGCGGAGACCGTCATCGTGGGCATCCAGCCGGAGGTCGCGTTCTCGATGGTCAAGCTGGGCCTCACCCTGGAGGGTATCGCGACGTCGCTGGACCTGGAGGAAGGGCTTAAGTACCTCTATCGAAGCGCCAAGGGGAAGGTCCGGGAGCATGAAGGGCGCACTCATCGCTGATGAAGTGCGGGTCGCTATCGAGTCAGACGCCGACATCGTCTCGGCCCGGCAGAAGGGGCGAGAACTGGCGGCGCAGTGCGGGTTCCCGTCCACCGAGCTCGCCGTCGTCGCCACCGCGATCTCCGAGCTGGCCCGGAACATCGTCCGCTACGCGGTCCGCGGGGAGATCACCCTCCGGCTGATCGACAATCTCGACGGGAAGAAGGGCGTCGAGGTCGTCGCCGCCGACGACGGCCCCGGAATCCCGGACCTCACCCTCGCGATGCAGGACGGCTACTCCACCTCAGGGAGCCTCGGCCTCGGTCTGCCCGGCGTGCGCCGGCTCATGGACGATTTCGACATCGTCTCCGAGTTCGGCAAGGGGACCACGGTTACGGTCCGCAAATGGAAACGGTAAAGACCGAGCTGATCGACTGGGCGGTCGCCGGGTCCATCCTGCCCGGGCAGCCCGAATCCGGCGACCAGCACCTCGTCAAGCTGACGCCCGAGGGCGTGCTCGTGGCCGTCGTGGACGGCCTGGGCCACGGCGTCGAGGCCGCCGAGGCCGCACGCGCGGCCGTGAGGTCGCTCGAGCGCCAGGGCTCGCAGACGATGATCGCGCTCGTCAGGGGCTGCCACGGCGCGCTGGCCGGCACCCGCGGCGTGGTCATGAGCGTCGCCGCGTTCAACGCGCGCGACGAGACGCTGACGTGGGTCGGCGTGGGCAACGTCGAGGGCCTGCTGCTGCGCGCCCAGGCCGCGGTGAATCCGCGGCGCGAGTCGCTGCTCCTGCGGGGCGGGGTGGTCGGCGTGCATCTGCCCGCGCTTTCGGCGGCGATCCTCCCGCTGATGCGCGGCGACACGCTCATCTTCGCGACGGACGGCATCCGGAACGACTTCGTCCTGGCGCCGCTGGCCCAGGGCGAGTCGCCGAAGCCGCTCGCCGACTACATCCTCACGCACTGGAGCCGGGGCATCGACGACGCGCTCGTGGTCGTCGCCCGCTGGATGGGAGCTGGGGCGTGAACGCGGAGCTGCGGGAGCTCGCGGCGGAGTACGCCCGCACGCTCCAGGGGTACATGGCCGGGCGCGGCGAGGCGGCGCTCCAGCAGGCGTACGAGCTGGGGCGGCAGGCGCTCGCCAAGGGGCTCGGCATCCTGGACATGGCGACGATCCAGTCCTGGGGCTTGCTGCGCGCGCTGTCGAAGAGCCGCACGGTCCAGGACGGGTCACGGACCCTCCGCGCCGGCCAGAAGCTCTGCGTCGAGAGCCTGCTGCCTTTCGAGATGTCGCACCGGCGCGTGCAGGAGACCAACACGGCGCTGCGCGAGTCCGAGCAGCGCTACCGCAACCTCGTCGACACCGCCCGCGACGTCATCTACACGCTCTCGCGCGACGGGCACCTGCGATCGCTGAACCCGGTCTTCGAGACGCTCACGGGCTGGTCGCGGACGGAGTGGCTCGGCAAGGAGTTCATGCCGCTCGTCCATCCCGACGACGTGCCGCGCGCGACCGCCCAGTTCCAGGCCGTGCTCGGGGGACAGGTCCCGCCGGTGTTCGAACTGCGGATCCTGTCGAAGTCGGGCGGGCACATCCCGGGCGAGTTCGTGGCGACGCCGCAGATGCAGGACGGCCAGATCGTCGGCGTCCTCGGTATCGCGCGCGATATCAGCGACCGCAAGCGCGCCGAGGAGGCGCTCCGCCATCTGAACGAGGCCCTCGAGGAGGAGGTCAAGCGGATCGCCCACGCGCTCCACGACGAGGCCGGCCAGCTCCTGGCGTCCGTGCACATCGTGCTCGCCGACATCACACGCGACCTCCCGCCCAGCGCGTCGCAGCGCCTGGACGAGGTGCGCGGGCTCCTCAACAAGATCGAGGAGCAGCTGCGGCATCTCTCCCACGAGCTGCGCCCGACGATCCTCGACGACCTCGGGCTCCATCCGGCGCTCGAGTTCCTGGCCGACGGCGTCTCGAAGCGCACCGGGCTCAGGATCTTCGTGGACGGGACGCCGGGGACGCGGCTCCCGCCGGCGACCGAGACCGCGCTCTACCGCATCGTCCAGGAGGCACTGACGAACGTGACGAAGCACGCGCAGGCGGGCCGCGTCGCGATCACCTTCGCGCGCGAGGGCCGCTTCCTGCGCTGCTCCGTCCACGACGACGGCGCGGGGCTGGACGCGGCCACGCTGGCGCGGCGGGGGCGCCGCGGCCTCGGGCTCCTCGGGATCCAGGAGCGCCTCAACGCCGTCCGCGGTACGCTGGAGATCGTCTCGGCCCCCGGGCGCGGGACCGAGCTCCTCATCACCGTTCCTGTGGAGGGCACAAGTGCCGACCCGGATTCTGCTCGCCGATGACCATCTGATCGTGCGCCAGGGTCTGCGGGCCCTTCTCGAAACGGAAGGGTTCGAGATCATGGGGGAGGTCGGAGACGGCCAGGAGGCCACGAAGCTCGCGCGGCAGCGCTGCCCCGACGTGGCGGTCATGGACTTCGCCATGCCGGTGCTGAACGGGCTCGACGCCGCGCGCGAGCTCCTGAAGATCTGTCCGCGCGCGAAGGCGATCCTCCTGACGATGCACACCGAGGACCACTACGTTCTCGAGTCGCTCCGCGCCGGCGTCAAGGGCTACGTCGTGAAGACGCAGGCGGCCGCGGACCTCGTCCGCGCGATCCACGAGGTGCAGCGGGGCATGGTGTACCTGAGCCCCGGCATCTCGCAGACCATCGTGCAAGCGTACCTGACCAAATCGGAGATGCCGCCGGATCCGCTGTCACCGCGCGAGCGCGAGGTGCTGCAGCTCATCGCCGAGGGCAAGACCACAAAGGAGGTCGCCGGGCTCCTCGGGATCAGCTTCAAGACCGCCGAGTCCCACCGGATGCGGATCATGCGGAAGGTGGACGTCCACGAGACCGCCGGCCTCGTCCGCTACGCCGTGCGCCGAGGGCTGATCCAGCCCTAGGCGCGCCCGCCCCCCGGGCGGTCCCCGCCCGGATATAGGGGTTTTTCCTGCGTCCATTTGCAGCGCGTCCCTGATTTCCCCTGCCGGCCGTCGTGTTTACGCTCATCTCGTCATGGCTATCCGAGTGCTCTTGGCTGACGATCACCAGATCGTTCGGCAGGGGCTGAAGGGTCTCCTGCAGCGCGAGGCTTCGAGGTCACCGACGAGGCCGCGAACGGGCAGGAGGCGGTCCGCATGGCGCGGGAGCGCTGCCCGGACGTCGCCGTCCTCGACTATGCGATGCCGGTGATGAACGGCGTCGGCGCGGCGCGCGAGATCCTCCGGCTCTGCCCGCGCACGAAAGTGATCCTCCTCACGGTGCACACCGAGGACCACTACGCGTTCGAGGCCCTGCGCGCGGGCATCAAGGGTTACGTCGTGCAGAGCGAGGCCGCCGCGGACCTGGCCCGCGCGATCAACGAGGTCGCCCGCGGCAAGACCTACCTGACTCCGGGCATCTCACGCGCGGCGCTGGAGGCGTACGCGGACAGGGCTACGGGCCGAACGGCAGCTCGAGCGTGAACACCGCGCCGCCCCCGGGGCGGTTCGCGGCGCGCAGGGAGCCCTCGTGACGCTCGACGATGGCGTAGGAGAGCCAGAGGCCGAGCCCGGTGCCCTCGCCCGGCGCCTTCGTCGTGAAGAACGCGTCGAAGATCCGCGGGAGCGCGTCCGCCGGGATGCCGGGCCCGGTGTCGAGGACCTCGACGCGGGCGTGCCCGTCCACCGCCGAGAGGCGCACCGTGAGCACGCGGTTCCCGGAATGCGCCGCCATCGCCTGTCGCGCATTCTGTACCAGGTTGAGCAGGACGTGCTGGATCTGGGACGTGTCGGCGGAGACGGGCGGGACCTGCCCGAGCTCCGTCACCACCTCGACCCCGTCCCGGCGGAGGTCGTAGCTCGCGAGCTCGAGCACCCCGAGGATCTGCTCCGCGAGACGGCACGGCTGGCGCTCCGTCATGTGGGGACGGGAGAACTGCAGGAGGTTCTGCAGCATCTGGGTCGCGCGCGCCGTCTCCTTGACGATGACGTGGGCGCGCTCGCGGCTCTTCGCCGGATCGTCCGACGTCATTAGCAGGAGCTCGGCCTGCCCGAGGATCGCCGTCAAGAGATTGCGGAGCTCGTGGACCAGCCCCGCCGCGAGCTTGCCCACCGTCGAGAGCTTCTCGCGCTCGACGAGCTGGGTCTCCGCGGACCGGAGCTCCTCGAGCTGTCGCCGGGTCGCCGAGTAGAGCTGCGCGTTCTCGAGGGCCAGGCCGATCTGGTTGGCGGCGGCCTCGACGAGCGCGATCTCGGGCTCGGTGAACGGCTCGAGCGTCCGGCGCCCGAGCGACAGGGCGCCGAGGATCCGCCCCCGGCTCCGGATCGGCACGCACGCGAACGCGTGGATCCCTTCCTGCTGGACGACCGTCCGCGCGGCCGGCAGGAGGTCCGGAGACGCGCTCGAGTCCGCAACGTGCATCGACCGGCCGGTGGCCACGACCCGGCCGATCATGCCTTCGCCGACCGGGAGCACGCGATTGATCTCGCGCAGGAACGGCCGCAGTCCCCGGTCGCCGCGCAGGTGCAGCGTCGTGCCGTCGGCGGTCAGCAGGTGGAGGCTCGAGATCTCGTGACCGGTGACGTGCGTGAGGGCGTCGAGCGCCACGCGGAGCACCTCGTCCACATCGAGGCTCGTGCTGATCGCCTGGCCGATCGTGTGCAGGATGCTCAGATGCGGCTGGGTCTGCTCGGGCCGGTCGGCCCGCGCGCCCTCGACGAGGTTCCGCAGCCGCGCGAGCTGCTCGTCGCTGAGGTTCTGGAAATAGAACGCGTAGCCGTCGAGGTCGGCGCGGACGAGCACCGACACGACCTCGAGGCGCGTCTCGCCGTCCGGAAGAGCGATGGAGAGCCGCGCCGCCGGTCCGGGCTGGACGGGGCTCGTCGCGCGGACCTTGATGCCGGAGGCGCTCAGATTGACCGACATCGCCTCCCACTCCGTGCCGTTCGGCTCGCGGACCCTGACGGGAAGGGCGACGGGCGCGCGGGGGGCGCGCCGCCGGGGCTCCTGCTCCCGCGACGGCCGCCGGGGGGCGGCGTCGGGCCCGAGGCACGCAAGCAGCTCCTCGAGGCGCGTGAGCGGGAGAGGCTTTCCGATGAAGTCGAACGCGCCGAGCTCGAGCGATTCGTGGGCCTGGCTCTCCGTCACGTTGCCGGAGATCACCACGATCGGGGCGCGTAGCTCGCGCACCGCCTGCAGCCGGAGGAAGTCGAGCCCGCTCATCCCGGGGAGTCGGATGTCGAGCAGCACCACGTCCGGACGCTCGGCCCGGACCAGGTCGAGCGCCGCCTCGGCCGTGTGGACGATCCGTGGTTGATGGCGGAGTCCCACGAGAAACTCCCGAAGGAGCTCGCAGAGATGCGGGTCGTCTTCGACAACGAGCACGCGCATATGGGTCCCAGTCCGGAAATGCTGTACGAGCGATTTCCTCGCAGCGATAATAGGCAGCAACGCACATACCAGGACCGGGGGTGTCCTGGAACGGCTTGAAACAAAGGAGATTCCGGAAAACCGAGCGGATGAGGGGCCCCGCCGGCTGCAAAGTTCCTGGCCAGTCGGCGGTCAGAAGCTCACCCGTAGCGGGCCGGCTCGGCCGGCCGCGATCGTTCAGGACGAGATCCATGCGAACTTCGTATTCGCCGCGCAATCGCCGGCGCATCCTCTGCGTCTACCCCGAGTACGCGCGCTCGTTCGGCACGTTCGAGCAGGCCTATCCGCTGTTCGGCAAGCGCGTCCGCGCGTTCATGCCGCCGCAGGGGCTCCTCGTCGTCGCCGGAGCGGGAAGGGCGCCTCGTGCCCGACGGCGGTCGGGAGTCGAACGTGCGCTTCAAGGTGCCGTACGAGGCGGTGCTCGCGATGTGGCGTAAGTGCATCACGGCGGCGTACGAGCCCGCGGCGCTCTACGACCGCTACGCCTACAACGTCGCGCACACGTTCGCCAACCGGCTGGACTTTCCGCAGAGCCCGCGGCGCGCGTCGTGGGGGAACTTCGCCGACGGCCTCGGCATCTTGGCCCGCATCCTCTGGCGCATCGGCGCCCGCGGCGACTATCGCGACGCGTTCTGGCGCCTGGCCTGGCCCGCGCTCCGGGCGGGGAAGATCGAGGCGCTGATCAACGTCGCCGTGGTCAGCCACCACCTGATCGAGTTCACGCGCGACTGCCTGCGGGGCGCCGGCGAAGCCTCCTTCTATGCGCCGGCGGAGCGCGTCTGAGCGGGAGGGACGGCATGCGCGACGACGAGCTGGCCTTCACGTACTTCCAGGACGACTACCGCTGGTCCCACGGCATCCTGATGGCGCTCGGCGCCGCGCCCTGGGGCGGCGGCGAGATCGACGAGGTGCATCGCGTCGGGCTTCGCCTCCGCGGGCGGGTGGGCGACGACCGCGCGTGGTTCGAGGAGTGGACGCGGATGGCGGAGGCGGTCGAGGCCGACGGCCGGCGCCTCGCGGAGGCGAAGAAGGACGCGAGCGCCGCCGCCCGGCTCTTCCGCGCCGCGCACTACTATCACGTCGGCGAGCGCTTCCTCCAGCCGAAGAGCGCCGACGGCCTCGCCGCCTACCGGCGCGGCGTGGACTGCTTCCGCGAGGCGGCCCGGCGCGTCAGCCGGCCGCGCATCGAGCACGTCGAGGTGCCCTACGAGGGCGCGACGCTTCCGGCGCTCTTCGTCCACGCAGAGCACGCCGCCGGCCGCGCGCCGGCGGTGGTCTTCTTCGACGGCTTCGACATCACGAAGGAGATCCAGTACTTCAAGGGCGTCCCCGACCTCGCCGCCCGCGGCATCGGCTGCCTGATCGTGGACGGCCCGGGCAACGGCGAGGCGATCCGCTTCCGCGGCCTGCCGCTCCACCACGAGACCGAGCGCTACGCCACGGCGGCGTACGAGTACCTGGCGAAGCGGGCCGAGGTCGACCCCGCGCGGATCGGCGTGATGGCGATCAGCCTCGGCGGCTACTACGCTCCGCGCGCCGCCGCGTTCGAGCCGCGCTTCGCGGCGTGCATCGCGTGGGGCGCGCAGTGGGACTACCACGCGGTCTGGAAGGAGCGGCTGGACCGGATCGCGCGGGGCGAATCGCCGTCGCTTTCCGTGCCGTGGGAGCACCTGCTCTGGATCTTCGGCGTGACGACGCGGGACGAGGCGCTGAAGCGGCTCGAGGGCTTCAGGCTCGACGGGGTGGTGCAGAGGATCCGCTGCCCCTTCCTGCTGGTCCACGGCGAGGGCGACGCCCAGATCCCGCTCGCGACCGCGCAGAAGTGCTTCGACGCCGTCGGCTCGACGCGGAAGACCTTCAAGGTCTTCACGCGCGAGGAGGGCGGCTACCACCACTGCCAGACCGACAACCTCTCGATCGGGACGGCCTACATGTGGGACTGGCTCGAGGACGTCCTCGGCGCGAGGCGCTGAGGGGGCGCCGGGGTCGCGCGGCGACCGGCGGCGCCCCGCTCGGATCAGCCCCGCGCGATGTAGCCGTAGCGGCGATTGCTGCGCCCGGTGCCGGACCGCTCGTACCGCTCCTTCAGCTCGGCGAGGCGGTCGCGCGGTCCGCCGAGCTCCGCGTGCCGCTGGAACTTGTACAGGCGCGCGGTGTTCTCGCCGAAGATCGCGCTCTTGGTCGGCCCGTCGGCGGGACCGAGGGGCGCCCAGCCGTACTTTCTCTGCATATCCTCGGGGATCTCGAGCCGCCTGAGACCCTCGATCTGCCACTGCGGCGCGCCGGTCCAGATGGCGTCGGTGCCCCAGACGACGTGATCGGCGCCGAGCCCCTTGACGAGCATCCCCATCAGCGCCGCGGTGACCTTCGGCTCCGCCACGGTGGTCTGGGCGAAGAGCTGGCCGACGTCGGCGTAGACGTTCTTCACGCCGTACTTGGCGGGGATCTCGACGAGGTCGCTCACCCACTCGATCCGCCCCGTCGTTTCGAACTGCGTCCACGCGTCCGCGGCAACCCCTCCGCCCGGGAAGCGATAGCCGCTGTGGTAGATGATGAAGTTGAGCTGCGGCCAGTCCTTTGCCGCCTTGCCCACGTCGCGCACGTCGCTATACGCGACCAGGTGCGGGAACTGCTTTTCGACCGACGGCGGGAAGAGACCCTTGTGGATGCAGATGTTGACGAGCCCGGCCTTGACCGCCTTCTCGTAGAACGGGTAGACGAGCTTCTCGTCGTCGAGCCGCCAGGGGTACTTGCTGGTCTTCTTGTTGGTGTTGTCGCCGATCGTGTAGCCCTTGAAGGAGTCGGGCTTGAGGATGGCGATGGCCTTGTCGACATCGTCCATCCAACCCGGCTGGCCCGGCGTGAAGATCGCGTGGGCCAGCAACCGTCGCGCCCCGAGCTTCGCGTTCACCTTCGTCCGCGCCTCGGCGGCCATCTCGTTGGTCAGGAACCAATCCCCGGGGATATCGGACGGCGCGCTCGAGAGCACCGCGACCTTGGTGTCGCTGTCGAGGAACACTTCCTTGAAGAAGTTGTTGAACTTGAGCTCCTCGATCGTCTGTGGCTTGTCCACCAGGGCGGGGTTCCAGCCCGCCTTGCCCACCGCCTGGCGCTGGAGGACGAACGTCTGGATCCGCGTGTCGTCGCGCAGGAAGTGCACTTGATCGTCCATGATGAACTGGCCGCTTAGCGTCTTGGCCCGGTCCGCCGCCATCTCCTTGTCGGCGGCCTCGGCGCGCGTCGCGTCGTAGAGCCGCCCGTAGACGTCGTTCATCACCACGAAGGCGGCGGCCATGCCGCTGGCCGTCTTGAAGAACTGGCGCCGACTCAGGCCCATCTTCTTCGCCAGCTCGTTGCCCAGCGCCTTCACCCGCGCCTCGACCTCGCGCTGCCTGGGCGTCTGAGGCGTCGGGTAGTACTCGTCATTGGAGACGATCTGGGTGGGAATGGGCGATGGGAAGGCCGAGGTCTCCGAGGGCAGCAGGCTGTCGAGCTCTTCCTGGCTCAGTAGTCGCATGGTGATCTCCTTTGGCTCACGCCGGGCCTTGGCTCACGCCTTCCCGTCGAGCCGTCCGGGCATCTCGAGGAACGCGCGCATGACGTGCCAGAGCTGATTTCGGGTGTGGCCGAGCGCGACCGCGTGCGACGCGCCGGCCAGGATGACGAACTGGCGATCCGGGTTCGGCAGGCGCCGGTAGAACTCGAGGAGGTCCTCCTCCGTCGCGATGCCGTCGTGCTCGCCGCGGACGAGGAGCACCGGCGACTTCACCTTTGCGGGGTCCACCACCGGCAGGTTGGCGGTCATGTCGAGGTAGGTGCCGGTCGGGATCGTGTCGCCGAACGGGAGCTCGGCGTCCGCGAGGGCCTCGGCCACCGCGGGGTCGGAGGTGCCGGGCTTGTCGCGGGTGAAGATGCTGCGGATCATGTCGCGTCCCCGGGGGCGCCGGTTGTGGGTGCGGAAGTACTCGAGGCCCTCGGCCCGCTTGCCGAGGGTCGGCGAGCCCTTGCCCGTCCAGGTGAACGCCTCGAGGATGAGCCGGTCGACGCGCTCCGGGCGCGCCATGGCGAAGGCGCCAGCGCGCAGCGCGCCCGACGAGCCGCCGTAGAAGTGGAACCGCGCCTGGCCCGTCTCGCGCGCGACGATCTCGGTACCGGCCTTGAGGTCCTCGACGCCACTCGCGATGTCGGAGTTGCCCTCGGTCCGCGACGATCGGCCGTACCCCTCGTGGTCCAGCGTCCACACGTCGAAGCCGTACCCGGCGAACGTGTTCATCAGCGAGTACTCGCCGTGGCCGGGCACGGCGAGATCGAAGCTCGGGCGCGCGGAGATGGACGAGCCGTGGACGAGGAACAGCACCGGCCGCGGCGGCGCGCCCGCCGTCGGCGCGCCCTGCCGCTTGCGGAAGAGGTAGAGCGAGACGTCGCCCTTCTTGGCCCAGTACTCGCCGCTCCAGATCGTCGCGGGCGCGGGTTCCACGGGCGCCGGGCCCATCAGGCTGATCCCCACGCCCAGGCTGGCGCCCTTGATCACCGCGCGTCGCGACAGGTGACTGTCAGCCTCCGTCATACCTCTCTCCAGGGCGTGGTCTCCGATGCCCCATATAAGTAGTCCGCGTCCGGGCCCATTGCAAGGTCCTCGGACCGGCGCGCCGGAAGCCGGCTCGGCGCGCTCGAGGCCGAAAGGCGACAGACGCTGCGGGGCTGATGGGCCGCGCCTCGATCGATTGACAGCGGGAACCCGGCGGCGGTAGTCTCGGCAGGGCATGAAGCCGCGCCGATTGCTTACGATGATCGTGCTCGCGATCGCGACGCTCGCCGTCGCGGCCCACGTTTGCGTCGTCCCTCACGCTCACGCCCTGGACCTGCACCCGCACGCCTGGGACGCCGCCGTGACGGCCAACGCGCCCTCCGAACACAGCGACCAGCCGAAAGACGACGACGCGATTCATGACGCATCGTGCACCGGCTTGCGGTCTCAGCAGACGGCGCCAACGCCGGTCATCACTGCGACGGCGGCCGTCGTGGTCGACTTCCCGCGCCGGCTTGGTCCAGCTATCGTCCCGGCGCTACGAGCGCCCGCCTCGAATCCGCCGCCGCTTTTCCTGCTGCACGCTTCGCTCCTGATCTAAGCCGCTCCCTCCGCGCAGGCACGAAGGCGGCAACGTGGTGGCGGAGGTCGTGAAGGTCGTATTGGAGAAGTGCCGCGGCCGTCCCGATCGCCGATCTCGCCGTCAGTTGATGGAAGCCACCCCAGGACAACCTCAGTGCCCGGTCGGCGGTGGCGATCCTTTGATCGATGCCCGAAAGCCCAGGCGATTGACCGCCTCGACCATCTGCTCCACCGTGACCTGCGTGGGGTCGAACACCACGATCGCTTCTTTGGCCCGAAGGCTTACGTCCGCTCGACTGACACCCTTCAGCCCTAACAGGGCCTTCTTGACCGCGATGGGTCAGGTGCCTCAGGTCATGCCGTCCACGTTGAGGACGATCGTCGAAGTCGAGGCCGGCGCCGCGCCCGCGACGAGGATGAGTCCGAGGAGGAGCGCCAGGAGCGACGCGCGGCGATTCATCGCGTTCCTCCCATATCGTGTTCTGCGTGGGGGGCGTCGCCGTTCATGACTCGGGCTAGCAGGTCTGACGTGAGCTCCGGGAAGCGGTCGAGGACGATGGAGGTCGTGACGACGAGGCTCGCGACGATCAGCAAGCCGAGCGTAAAGCGACTGCCCGCCATGCGGCAGGCGAGTGCTTCGCACCGCCGTCGCTCGCGGACATACATCCCGAAGCCGGCGAGAATACCAACGATCCCTGCCGGGATGAGCAGCCAACGATATTGCATGGTCACTGCCATGAAGGCTCCGCTACCGAGGCCCAATACGATGATCGCGAGGGGCAGCAGACAGCAGAGCGACGACAACGCGGCCCCGACCCACGCCACGACGCCTGCACCGACCGCCCCGGCCCTCATGGCGCCCTCCGACAGGCCACGCGGTAGCGATACACCGCGAGCGCCAGGAACACGACGAGCACGGGCAGCAGGACGGCATCGAGCCGCCCGGCCCACGCGCCCAACCCGATAGCGCCGAGGGCCACGACGGCGAGCGGCGTGACGCAGACGAGACACGCGAATGCCGCTCCGATCACACCAAGGGCGAGCCAGCGATCACGCCACATGACGACCTCCTACGCTTCTTCCGCGGCGAACGCCCCGTACTCGAACGTGAGTCGGTAGGCCCGACCGCAGCACGACAGCGAGTCTCCAGGCTTGGCATCTTCAGGGAGGGTGATGACTTCGTCGCAGTGCGGACAACTGACCCGGTGCGCCAGGGTGGCGGACCAGCGACCGCCCTCCTCCCGAACCCGAAGCGCATGGCCCGCGCAGTTCGGACAGTCGATCAAGTCTCCGGACTGGACGTGCCGTGGGAGGTCGATCAGCGCACCGCAATCCGGGCAGCGAACGCGAGGCACGATCACAGCCCCAAGAGCCGCTGCAAGCGGCCACGGTCGAAGCCGACGATGACCTGATCGTCCACAGTGATCACCGGAACGGCCATCCGCCCCGTCTTGGCGATCAACTCCTCGCGGGCCGTGGCGTCCTCCGCGACGTTCTTGGCGGTGAACTCGATACCGCGAGACGAAAGAAACTCTTTCGCCGCGTGACAGGACTGTCAGGTGGTGGACCAATAGACCGTTATCTGCCGATTGGGCATCGTCACTCTCCGCTGAGCAGGTCGCCGAAGACTCGACGGGCGAGTTTGAAGCCCTCGCCCAGTGTGGCACCCGCTCCGTCGGCGGTCGGATTCGCCTCTCGCCACGCCCTCAGATGTTCTTCCGACCGGAAGAAGTTGATGGTCGTTCAGAGAGAGTCCGCGACTCTGCGTCGGTCCTCGGCTCGTTTCCCGAGCCAGAGCATGACGCCGTCTGCGTCCGTCCCTGGACCATCCGGCGCGGCCTGGAACTCCAGTGGCGTCTTGCAGTGATGGCAGCGCGACCGAATCTCCACTCGTTGTCCGAGCATCGGCGCGATGCCGAGCGCGTCAATCGCACAGCAGGCGTACCGCTCCTCGCCGCCCGGCAGTCGGACGACAAACGGCGTCGGCACGGCCGAAAAGGGGTAGGCGATGTCTACCTGGCCGCCGCGGATGCGGATCAAGTCGTCACCGTCGAGCGCAACGAGCGCTTGATGGACGGCCTCAGCGGGGCCATCCTGAACGGCGGCGGCGACGATTCCCTCCACGGGGATCGGCCCGCCCCGCTCGAGGAAGGTTCGCAGAATCCGCTGGAACACATGCGTCTGCCGGGCGGCACGGCGAGTCGTCCACCTGGCCTCCAGATCCTGATCGATCAACTCGTCAGCGGTCTTGATCTCAAGAATCGCCACCGCGCGGTCCCTCCTGTCGTCTGGTAGAACGATAGAGTCTGTAGTAACTCCAGACTCAAGCGCTATTTTGGAGGCAGGAAGATGAACGGATCGGGCCGCATCGCGATAGGCCGTCTCTCGAAGCACACGGGCACCAGCATCGAGACGATCCGCTACTACGA
>DATFVL010000030.1 GCA_035260325.1 Candidatus Methylomirabilota bacterium
GAGGCGCCGAACCCCGCCGCGTGGGCGCGCCCCGCCGCGGACGTCGCGCGCGAGGCGCTCGAGGCCGCGCGCGCCCGCCTGCCCCGGTAGTCTTGGACGTCCTCGCGGCCCACGCCCAGCGCGTGCCCGACGCGCCCGCCCTGATCGAGGGCGACCGGCGCCTCACGTGGCGCGAGCTCGTGGACCGGCGCAATCGGCTGGCGAACGCGCTCTCCGGGCTCGGCCTTGCGAAGGGCGCGCACGTCATCCTCTACGTGCCGAACTGCCTCGAAGCGATCCTGGCGCCGTCCGCGGTGCGCGCGGCGGGCGCGCTCCCGGTGCCCATGAACCACCGGCTCGTCGCCGACGAGGTCGCGTACATCCTCGACCACTCGGAGGCGAGTGTCGTGTTCGTCGGCGATCAGTTCCTCCCCGTGGCCGAGCGCGTCCGGCCGACCGCCGCGAAGGCGCAGACGTGGATCCTCGTCGGAAGCGAGCGGCGGCCGTGGGCCGAGCACGTGGACGACCTGATCGCGCGGGGCGACCCTGGGCCCCTCCCCGAGGACGCCGCGCAGGGGCTCGGCGGCTCGATGATCTACACGGGCGGCACGACCGGGCGCCCGAAGGGCGCGCTCCGGCACGGCGTGGACGCGGCCGTGGTTCGGGACTTCATGGAGGCCTTCGGGCTCGCCGGGCCGCACGTGCATCTCGTCGCGGGCCCGCTCTACCACTCGGCGCCCGGCAGCTTCGCCTCCTACACGCTCGTCTTCGGCGGCACGGTCGTGGTGATGCGGAAGTTCGACCCCGAGGAGGCGCTGCGGGCGATCGCGCGCCACCGCTGCACCTCCACCTTCATGGCGCCGACCCTGGTGAAGCGCATCGTGGACCTGCCCGTCTCCGTGCGCGCCCGCCACGACGTCTCCTCGATGCGCGCGCTCGTCGTCGCGGCGGCGCCGTGCCCGATGCGCGTCAAGGAGGAGGCCCTCGCCTGTTTCGGGCCGTCCGTCTACGAGTTCTACGGCTCGACGGAGCTCGGCGTCAACACGATCCTCCGCCCCGAGGACGTGCTGCGGAAGCCCGGCTCGTGCGGCCGCGCCGCGCCCGGCGTCGAGCTCGCGATCCTCGACGACGAGGGCCGGCCGGTGCCGGCGGGGACGCCGGGCGAGCTCTACGTGCGGCGCTATCCCGGCATGTTCGACGGCTACTACAAGGACGCCGCGGCCACGCAGGCCGCGCAGCGTGGCGAGTGGGCGTCGGTTGGCGACGTCGCGTACATGGACGCCGAGGGATTCGTCTACATCTGCGACCGCAAGCGCGACATGATCATCTCGGCCGGCGTCAACATCTACCCCGCCGAGATCGAGGACGCGCTCCACCGCCACCCCGACATCGACGACGTCGCGGTCTTCGGGGTGCCGGACGACGACTGGGGCGAGCGCGTCCACGCCGCGGTGCTGCGGCGTCCGGGCGCCGCGCTCAGCGCCGAGCAGGTCGTCGGCTTCGCGCGCCGCCACGTGGCCGACTACAAGGTCCCGCGTGAGGTGTCCTTCCACGCGGAGTTCCCGCGCGACGCCTCCGGCAAGCTGCTGAAGCGCGTCCTGCGCGAGCCGTACTGGGCCGGCCGCGCCTCGAAGATCTGACCCCGGGCGGCAATGCGTCCCGCTGACCCGCTCGAAGGCGTGCACGGGCGCAGAGGGACCATGAGGATCTCTGGCGCGATCGCACAGCTGCGGACGACTGACCTGGCTGAATCAATACGTTTCTACACGACGAAGGTCGGACTGACGCTCGAGTTCCAGTACCAGGACTTCTACGCGGGAATCCGGGCGGGGAATCAGGTCTTTCACCTGAAACTCGCGGACGAACGGGACCCCTCCATCGCGTTCGCGGACGCGGGCGAACATTTCCACCTCTATTTCGAGACGGAGGATGCCGAGGCCACAGCGGACGCGTTGAGGCGAAACGGAGTCCGTCTCGTGCAGGACGTGCACGAGACCGCCTGGGGAACGAGAGAGTTCGCCATCAAGGATGATCAAGGGCACACGCTGTACTTCGGTGAGCGTCGCTAGGATCGAACGGCTGGACGGGTCACCGGCCGACCGCCTCGACGCCCTGGTCGCCGAGAGCGAGGTGTCCGGATTGCGCTTCGTTCGGCGGCTGGTCGAGGAGTGGGTCAGCGGCGCGGAGAATCCCGCGGCGGCGCGGCTCTACGAACGGCTCGGATTCCGCCGCGTCGGCGCCGGTGACGACATGCACGTCATGGAGCTGTCTCGCACCGCTCGTCGCTAGAAGTGCTTCCGCAGCTCGAGCCGGCCGATCTGGCGCCGGTGCACCTCGTCCGGGCCGTCGGCGAAGCGGAGCGTCCGCGAGTGCGCCCACATGGACGCGAGCGGGAACGCCTGGCTCACGCCGCCGCCGCCGTGGAGCTGCATCGCGCGCTCGACCACCCGGAGCGTCATGTTGGGCACGGCCACCTTGATCTCGGCGATCGCCTGGCGCGCCGCCTTGTTGCCGACCGTGTCCATCATGTGCGCGGCGTGGAGCACCAGGAGCCGCGCCTGGTCGATCTCGATCCGCGACTGGGCGATGCGCTCGAGCGTGATGTCGTTCTCGCTGAGCTTCTTGCCGAACGCCACGCGGTCGTTCGCGCGCCGGCACATGAGCTCGAGCGCGCGCTCGGCGACGCCGATCTGGCGCATGCAGTGGTGGATGCGCCCGGGCCCGAGCCGGCCCTGCGCGATCTCGAACCCGCGCCCCTCGCCGAGGAGCATGTTCGACGCGGGCACGCGCACGTTCTCGAAGAGGACCTCGCCGTGGCCGTGGGGCGCGTCGTCGTAGCCGAAGACCGTCAGCATGCGGAGGATCTTGATGCCGGGCGTGTCGCGCGGCACCAGGATCATCGACTGCTGCTTGTACTTGTCGGGGTTCTTCGGGTCGGTCTTGCCCATGAAGATGAGGATCTTGCAGCGCGGGTCGCCGATGCCCGAGGTCCACCACTTGTGGCCGTTGATCACGTACGCGTCGCCCTGGCGGACGATGGACGACTCGATGTTCGTCGCGTCCGACGAGGCCACCTTCGGCTCCGTCATCGCGAAGGCCGAGCGGATCTTGCCCTCGAGCAAGGGCTCGAGCCACTGCTTCTTCTGCTCGGGCGTGCCGTAGCGCTCGAGCACCTCCATGTTGCCGGTGTCGGGCGCCGAGCAGTTGAAGACCTCGGGCGCGATCGGCGAGCGGCCCATCACCTCGCAGAGCGGCGCGTATTCTAGATTTGTGAGCCCCGCGCCGCGCCCGCTCTCGGGCAGGAAGAGGTTCCAGAGGCCGCGCTCGTGCGCCTTCGCCTTCAGCTCCTCGATGATCGGCGGAACCTGCCAGCGGGTGGGGCCGGTCGCGACCTGGTCGTGGAAGACCTGCTCGTTCGGCAAGACGTACTTGCCCATGAAGTCGCCGAGCTGCTCCAGGTACATCTTGGTCTTCTTCGAGTACTCGAATTCCATGTCGGGCCTCCCCTGGCGTTGCCGCGCCCCCGATTGTATCCTCCCGCCAGCCAAATGGAAGGGCCCGCGCGACGCGCGTTATTCGTGGTGAATCCCGAAGCCGGCGGCGGCAGGACGCGGCGCGTGTGGCGGGATCTCGCGCGGGAGGCCGCCCGGCGCGCGCCTGAATGTGGCGTCGCGCTGACGCGGGCGCGGGGCGACGCGACGGCGCTCGCGCGACGGGCGGTCGCCGAGGGCTGGCCGCTGGTCGTCGCGGTCGGTGGCGACGGCACGCTGAACGAGGTGGTCAACGGCCTCGTCCACGCCGGGAACGGCCCGGCGCTCGGCGCCATCCTCACGGGGCGCGGCTGCGACGCGTGCCGGAACTTCGGCCTCGCCCGGGATCCCCGCGCGGCGCTCGAACGCGCCCTCGCGGGTGTCGAGACTCGCGTGGATATCGGCGTGGCGACGTCCGCCGACGGCGGCACGCGGTATTTCCTCGGCGCGGCGGGCGTCGGGTTCGACGCCGTCGTCGCCGAGCGCGCGGCGACCTCGCGCCGGCGCGGCACGCTCCCGTACCTCGCGGCCGTCCTCGCGACGGTCTGCACCTACCGTCCCGCGCCCGCGGCGATCGAGGCGGACGGCCGCCCCGTGTGGTCGGGGCGGCTCACGATGGCCGTCGTCGCGAACGGCGCCTGCTACGGCGGCGGGATGAGGATCGCGCCCGGCGCCGACCCCGCCGACGGCGTCCTCGACCTCGTCGTCCTCGACAACCTCGGACGGCTGGAGCTCGTGCGCTGGCTGCCGACCGTGTACCGCGGGACCCACGTGCGGAACCCGAAGGTCACGGTGCGGCGCGAGCGCAGCGTCACCGTCCGCGCCGAGCTCGCCGTGCACGCCGACGGCGAGGCCGCGGGGCGGGCGCCCGTGACGATCTCGGTGCTCCCGGGCGCGCTGCGTCTCAGGCGGTAGCGCGCCGCGACCGACCGTGCGCCCGTTCGACGTCGCGCTCGCGGTGCTCGTCGCCGTCGTCTGGGGCCTCGCCTTCGTGGCGACCAAGCTCGCCCTCCAGAGCTTCTCACCGCCCGAGCTGACGGCCCTCCGGTTCCTGATCGCGTCGGTCCCCGCCCTCTTCCTCGCGCGCCCGCCGGTCGCGTGGCGCGCCCTGGTGCCGCTGGGTCTGACGCTCTTCGCCGGGCAGTTCCTGTTCCAGTTCTTCGGCATCGCCCACGGGATGCCGCCCGGGCTCGCGTCGCTGACCGTCCAGACGCAGGCCTTCTTCACCGTGCTCTTCGCCGCCGTCGCGCTCGGCGAGACGCCGGCGCTCCGGCAGGTGGCGGGCATGGCCGTGGCGTTCGCCGGCCTCGTCCTGATCGCCGTCACCGTGGGGGCCGATCAGAGCGCCATCGGCTTCGGCCTCACGCTGGTCTCCGCCGTGAGCTGGGGGGTCGGCAACGTGCTGCTGAAGCGGATCGAGCGCCCCGCGATGCTGAGCCTCATGGTGTGGGCGAGCCTGGTGCCGCCGCTCCCGTCGCTGGCGCTGTCGGCGCTGCTCGACGGCCCGGGCGACCTGGCGCGCGCCTTCGCGGACGCGTCGTGGGTCGGGCTCGGCGCCGTGCTCTACCTCGGTCTCGTGGCGACGGTCCTCGCCTACGCGCTCTGGGGCGACCTCCTGCGCCGGTATCCGGTCGCGACCGTCGCGCCCTGGGCGCTCATCGTTCCCTTCGTCGGGGCCTACGCGTCGTCGCTTGTGTTTGGCGAGCGCTTCGGGCCGCTGCGGCTCGCGGGCATGGCGCTCGTGCTGGTGGGCCTGGCGGTCATCGTGCTCCCGCGCGGACGGGACGAGGCGACGCGTCAGGGCTGAGCGAAGTTCGCGAGGATCCAGCCGGCAATCGAGTGGCGCGCGGGCCCCGTCGGCAGCTCGGCGCGGGGGAACCAGCGCGCGTCCTCGAGCTCTTCCTTGTCGAGCGTGATCTCGCCGCCCGCGTACTGCGCGACGAACCCGACCATCAGCTGGCTCGGGAACGGCCAGTTCTGGCTCCCGACGTACCGGATGTCCTTCACGTCCACGCCGACCTCTTCCTTCACCTCGCGCGCGACGGCGCCCTCGAGCGACTCCCCGTTGTCCACGAACCCCGCGACGAGGGCGTAGCGTCCCGGCGCCCAGATCGCCTTGCGCGCGAGGAGGACGCGCTCGCCGTCGCGCACGAGGACGATCACCGCGGGATGGAGGTGGGGGTAGTGCTCGTAGCGGCACGTGGGACACCGCTTGCCCCACTCGCCGGGGAGCAGCTCGGTGGCCACGCCGCAGCGCGGGCAGTGGGCGCTCGTGCCCTCCCAGTGGAGGAGCTGCATCGCCATGCCGCCGAGCGAGAGGAGGTCGTCGGGCAGGCGCGTGCCCTGCATCGGCACGAGCGTCTCGCGCTGGAAGCCCGACGGAACCGGCGAGTCCTTCGAGAGCCCCGCGACCCAGCACGCGGTGCCCGCCCACGTGCCGAGCCAGTGCGGCCGGCCGAGCGCGTCGCCGAAGCCCTTCGGCGCCTCGCCCTCCGGCAGGCTGAAGCCGTCGCCGTCGGCGACCACGACGAGCTTCTGATCCTGGACGATGAGCCAGCGGCCGCGCGCGTCGGCCGGGGCGGCGCCGCCCTTCGCGGGCGTGAACTCGCCGCGCAGGCAGTCGCGATTGAACGGGAGGTAGACCGAGAGCGGCGTCACTTGAACGGCCGCGGCGGCCACCAGGGATAGAAGGGCGGCATGTCCTTGCTCGGCCTCCCCGTGAAGCGGGCCGGGCGCTTCTCGAGGAACGCGGCGATGCCCTCGCGCGCGTCGGCGGAGCGGCCCGTCCAGAACATCGCCTGCGAGTCCAGGCGGTGCGCGTCCATCGGATGGTCGGCGCCCAGGAGGCGCCACAGCATCTGGCGCGCGAGCGCGACGGCGACCGCCGAGGTGTTGTCGGCGATCTCGCGCGCGAGCTCGCGCGCGGCCGGGAGCAGCGCCTCCGGCGCCACGACGCGGCTCACGAGGCCGCCCGCGCGCGCCTCCTCGGCGTCGAACACGCGCCCGGTGTAGATCCACTCGGCGGCGCGGGCCGGCCCGACGAGCCGGGGCAGGAACCACGTCGAGCACGCCTCGGGCACCACGCCGCGCCGGGCGAAGACGAAGCCGAGGCGCGCGGCGGTCGAGGCGAGCCGCACGTCCATCGGGAGCGTCAGCGTCACGCCGAAGCCGACGGCGGGTCCGTTGATCGCGGCGATCACGGGCTTCGTCAGGTCGAAGATCCGGAGCGCGACGCGCCCGCCGCCGTCCTCGTGCGCTTCCGGCGACTCGGCGCGGCCGCGCGCGGCGGCGTCGAAGGTCCGGCCGCCGGCGGAGAGGTCGGCGCCCGCGCAGAAGGCGCGGCCCGCGCCGGTGACGATCACCGCGCGCACGCCGTCGTCGGCGTCGGCCGCGTCGAACGCGGCGCAGAGCTCGTCGATCATCGTGGCGGTGACCGCGTTGAGCTTCTCGGGGCGCTGGAGCGTCACCGTCGCGACGCGGTCCGCCACCTCGTACCCGATCTCGGCGAACGCCATCGCGCGCGGGGAGGTCAGGACCCGAGGAGGCCGACGTTGAGCGCCGGGGCCGGCTCCGGCGCGGCGGTCGGGACGGGCGCCGCGCCGAGCTTCTGGAGCGCGGGCATGACGTCCTTCGCGAAGAGCCGCATGTTCCGCTCGGCCTCGCCGTAGTCCATGCCGGCGTAGCTGAAGACGCCGACGAAGGTGTCGTTGCCGACACGGCGGCGCACGTCGAGGATCCGCTCGTAGCACTGCTCGGGCGTGCCCCAGACCTGGAGGTTCACGAAGTACTCGATGACCTTGTCGGTGCCGTACTGCTGGATCTTGTCCGCCATCTTGCCGTAGTACTCGTAGCCCTTGGTCGTCTTGAGGTGGTCGTCCTGGAACTTGTAGTGGTCGAGCACGGTCTGGTAGTAGCCGCCGATGTAGCGCAGCGCCTGCTCGCGGGCGCGCTCGGCGCTCGCGTCGCAGAAGGTCCAGCCGGCGCACACGGGCGGCGGCGCCTCCGCGCCGTTCAGCTGCCGGTACGCCGCGCGGTAGCCGTCGAGCTCCTTGGCGACCTCGGGCCACGGCTTCTGCGGGATGACGAGCATGCCGACCCCGAGCTTCGCCATGATCGGCACCGACTCGGGCGAGACGGAGGCGGCGTAGGTGCGCCCGCGGAACGACTTGAACGGCGCCGGCCGGATCGCGGCGCGCGGCTGCCGGACGAACTTGCCCTCGTACTCGCAGACGCCCGTCTCGAGGCCGCGCAGCAGCATCTCGGCCGATTCGACGAAGCGCTCGCGCGACTCGTCCATCGAGAGGCGGAAGCCGTCGAACTCGACGCGGCCGGCGCCGCGGCCGAGCCCGAGGATGAGCCGCCCGTCGGAGATGTTGTCGAGCATCGAGACCTCTTCGGCCACGCGCATCGGGTCGTGCCACGGGAGCACGACGACCATCGAGCCGAGCTTCGCCCGCCGCGTCCGCCCGGCCATGTAGGTGAGGAACTGCAGCACGTCCGGGCACATGGTGTAGTCGGTGAAGTGGTGCTCGACGCCCCACACGGACTCGAAGCCGAGGGGCTCGGCGAGGTCCGCCAGCCTGAGCTCGTTCAAGTAGACCTCGCGGTCCGCGCGCGCCTTCTTGGGGTTCTGGAAGACGGTGGCCATACCGACGTGCATGTGAGTCTCCTGTCGTGGAGGCGCCGACGGGCCGCCGGTCGACGGACAGAGCCTAGCCCGGGGGCGCGCGACCGTCAACGGCCCCCGGCGGCGCGGCCGTTACGGCGCGGCGCGCCGGAGCGCCGCGAGGACCCGCGCGGGCGTGAGGGGCAGGGCCGTGAGCGCGACGCCGTGCTCGCGGAGCGCGTCGCAGACGGCGTTGGCGATGGCCGCGCCGAGCCCGGGATTGCCGCACTCGCCGAGGCCGCGGAGGCCGAGCGGGTTGGTCCGCGCGGGGATTTCCTGGAAGAAGCACTCGATCGGCGGGACGTCGTCCGCCAGCGGCAGTGCGTAGTCGAGGAGCGTGCCGCAGAGCGGCTGGCCCGCCGTGTCGTACTCGAGGCTCTCCAACAGCGCGTTGCCGATGCCGAACGCGACGCCGCCGACGAGCTGCCCCTCGATCAGCGCCGGGTTCACGGCGCGGCCCACGTCGGCGCCGACGACCACGCGGCGCAGGTGCACGCGCCCCGTCGCCTCGTCCACGTCGAGCACGACCCCGACGGCGCAGCCGGCGTAGGTGACCTTGGCGACGGTGAACGACGCGCCGGCGGCCAGCCGCCCGCGCGCGGCCAGCTCGTCGAGCGTGACGCTCTTGCCGTTCGCGCGCAGCCGGCCCCGCGCGTACTCGACGGCGTCGGCGGGCCCGCCGAGCAGCGCGGCGGCGCGCGTCTTCGCCTCCTCGACGAGCTTCGCGGCGGCGAGGTGTACGGCGTTGCCCGCCATCACGGTGCCGCGCGAGCCGTAGGTGCCGACGCCGCTCTCGATGGCCGCCGTGTCCGGATGGCGCACGACGAAGCGGTCGGCCGGGAGCCCGAGCGCGTCCCCGAGGATCTGCGCGAGCGCGGTCTCGAGCCCCGGTCCCATGGATGAGGCGCCCGTGTCCACCGTGAAGGTGGCGTCCGCCTTCGCCTCGACGTGCGCCGTCTCGAACGGGCCGAGCCCCGTCTTCTCGACGTAGGCGGCCAGGCCGATGCCGCGGCGCACGCCCCGCGGCGCGAGCGCCCGCTGCTCGTCGCGCGCCCGGGCGTAGTCGAGCCGGCGCAGCAGCTCCTCGAAGAGCGCCGGGAAATCGCCCGAGTCGTAGACGGTCGTGGCGCCGAACGAGGTCGTGCCCGTGTCGTAGGGCATCTCGTCGGGACGGATCAGGTTGCGCCGCCGCAGCTCGGCCGGGTCGAGCCGGAGTCGCGCGGCCGCGACGTCGAGCAGCCGCTCACGCGCGAAGTTGCACTCCGGGCGGCCGGGCGAGCGGAGCGTGCCGACGGGCGTCTTGTTCGTCACGACGCTCCAGAGGTCGCACGCGTAGGCGGGCACGCGGTACGGCCCCGGCAGGAGCGCCGCACCGAACTCGGCGGGCACGAGCGCCGCCGTCCGCACGTACGCGCCGATGTCGGCGTGGATCACGGCGCGCATGCCGACGATGCGCCCCGCGGCGTCGAGCCCGATCTCGAGGTCGTACTCGGTCTCGCGCGCGTGGTTCGCCGCGACGAGGTTCTCGCGGCGGTCCTCGATGAAGCGCACGGGACGGCCGAGCTTCAGCGCGGCGAGCGGGACCAGGATGTCCTCCGGGTAGAGCTCGCCGCGGACGCCGAAGCCGCCGCCCACGTCCACCTCGGTGAGGCGGAGCGCGCCGGGCGGAATCCCGAAGATCGGCGCGAGGATCCCGCGGTTGATGTGGATGCACTTGGTCGAGCCGATGAGGTGCAGCTCGCCGCCCCGCGGGTCGGGCGGCACGGCGACGAGCCCGCGCGTCTCGAGGGCGGCCGCCGTCTGCCGCGAGTGGCGGAAGCGCTCGCGCACGACGAGGTGCGCGCCGGCGAGGGCCGCGCCGGCGTCACCGACGCGCATCCGGATCGTCGCGACGTTGTTTCCGTCGGTCCCGGGGAAGAGCCGCGGCGCGTCGGGCGCGAGCGCGGCGGCGACGCTCGCGCACGCCGGGAGGGGCGCGTAGTCCACGCGGATCAGCTCGAGCGCGTCGGCGGCGACGTAGCGGTCGTCGGCGACGACGAGGGCCACGGGCTCGCCGACGTAGCGCGCGACGCCGCGCGCGATCGCGGGCTGGAGGTAGCGCGCCGTGCCGTCGGGCGCGGGGACGCGGTTCGGGATGACGGCGTCCGCGGGCACGTCGGCGGCCGTGAGGACCGCGCGCACGCCGGGAAGCCGCAGCGCGCGGGCGGCGTCGATCCCGACGATGCGCGCGTGCGCGTGCGGCGACCGGAGGACGGCCGCCTCGAGCGTGCCCGGCGGCCGGACGTCGCCGACGAATCGGCCGCGGCCGGCCGCGAGTCGCTCGCCGCCGAGGCGCGGGTGGCTGGCGCCGATCATCGCGACCCGCATGATACCCTAGGACGCGTATGGCGACACGCGACCTCGAGCCGTTCGCGGACCGCCGGCTGCGCTTCGCCGCCGCGCTCGGCGACGCGATCGCGGTCGTGCCCGGCGCGCAGGAGGTCCGGCGCAACGGCGACGTCAACTACGAGTTCCGCCAGAGCTCCGATTTCTTCTTCCTCACGGGCTTCGACGAGCCCGACGCCGTCGCGGTCATCAATCCGGCGCACGCCAAGGAGCGCTACGTCCTCTTCGTGCGCCCGCGCGACCGCGAGATGGAGACCTGGAACGGCCGGCGCGCGGGCGTCGAGGGCGCGGTCGCGACCTACGGCGCCGACGCGGCGTACCCGATCGAGGCCCTCGACGAGAAGCTCCGCGACTACCTGATCGGCCGCTCGACGCTCTTCTACCGCCTCGGCAACGCGGCGTTCGACGGGCGGATCACGCGGCTCGTCGTCGAGCTGCGGGCGGCCCGCGCGCGCGGCCTGCAGGCACCGGTCGCGCTCGAGGACCCGGGGCCGATCCTCCACGAGATGCGCCTGCGCCGCTCGCCCGCCGAGCTCGCGCGGCACCGGCGCGCGTGCGCGATCAGCCGCGACGCGCACATCGAGGCGATGCGCTACGCGCGCCCCGGCCTCTACGAGTACCAGGTACAGGCGGCGCTCGAGTTCGTCTTCCGCGCGAGCGGCTCGCCGCGCAACGGTTACCCGTCCATCGTCGCGTCCGGCCCGAACGCCTGCGTCCTCCACTACACCGAGAACACGCGGCGCCTGGAGGACGGCGACCTGCTGCTGATCGACGCCGGCTGCGAGTACGGCTACCACTCCGCCGACATCACGCGCACGTTCCCCGTCAACGGCCGCTTCACGCCCCCGCAGCGGGCGATCTACGGGCTCGTGCTGAAGGCGCAGCTCGCGGGCATCGCCGCGGCGCGGCCCGGCGCCCGCTACGAGGCGGTGCACGAGGCGGCGCGCCGCGTGCTGGCAGAGGGGCTCGTCGGGCTCGGGCTCGTGCCGCGCGGGCTCGAGGACACGCTCGCGATGCACCACTACCGCGAGTTCTACATGCACGGCACCGGCCACTGGCTCGGCATGGACGTCCACGACGTCGGCGACTACCGGATCGACGGCAAGTCGCGCGTGCTCGAGCCTGGCATGGTCTTCACCGTCGAGCCCGGCCTCTACTTCGATCTCGAGCGCGAGACCGCGACCTTCCACCTCCGCGAGTACAGCGAGGACGAGATGTGGGAGCGGCGCCTCCGCCTCGGCATGGCGGCGGCGAAGCGGCTCGAGGAGGAGGAGAAGGCGAAGGCCGAGAAGGTCCTCCACCCGATCCCGGGGGAATTTCGCGGGATCGGCGTCCGCATCGAGGACGACGTGCTCGTCACCGAGGACGGCTCGGAGGTGCTCACCGCGGGCACGCCGAAGACCGTGGACGAGATCGAGCGCGTCTGCGCCGAGCCCCCGCGCCTGCCGCGCTGAGCGCCTAGTCCCGTCGGCTCCATTCGGGGTGGTACGATGGCGCGCCCATGCGCGCCCGTCCCGTCCCCACGCTGGCCGTCCTGCTCCTGCTCGTTCCCGCCGCGGCGGCCCAGGAGCCCGCGCCGGCGGCGCGCCTGCCCGAAGTGCGCGTGACCGCGCCGGCGCCCGCCGGGTCGCTCCTCGACCTGACGACGCCGGGCCGCGTCGACCGGCTCGGCGAGGAGGAGATCCGGGGCGCGCGTCCCTCGGCGCTGCCCGACGTCCTCGAGCGCCTTCCCGGCGTCACCCTCCAGAACGAGCAGGGCAGCCGCTTCCAGCCGAACCTCTCGCTGCGCGGGTTCGGCGTGTCGTCGGTGACGGGCCTGCCGCAGGGCTTCAGCGTCTTCCTCGACGGCGTGCGGCTCAACGAGCCGACGGTGGAGGAGGTGAACTTCGACCTGATCCCGCTCGAGGACGTCGAGCGCATCGAGGTGATCCGCGGCCCGTCCGTCCTCTTCGGGCGCAACACGCTCGGCGGCGCGATCAACCTGGTCACGCGGCGGGGCCGGGAGACGCGCGAGATCGTCCCCGAGGCCGCGGTCGGGAGCTTCGGCCGCCGCGACCTCCGTCTTCGGCTCGGCGGCGCGGCGCGGCCGCTCGATTGGGCGCTCTCGCTCACCGACTCGCGCGACGACGGCTATCGAGACTTCACCGGCGGCCGCACGTCACGCGCCTTCGCCAAGGTGGGGCTGGACCTCGGCGGCACGGACCTGACGCTCTCCTACCAGTACGCCAACAACCGCATCGGCCAGGCGGGCTCGCTGCCCGAGGGCGAGGCGCGGCGCCACCCGCGGCACAACTTCTCGCCCGACTTCTTCGCGCCCGAGCTCCACATGGCGACGCTGAACAGCGAGTACCGGCTCGACGAGCGGCTGACGCTCGCCGTCAACGCATTCGTCCGCGCGCTCGACGCCGAGCAGTTCAACAAGAACCTGATCGCGCCGAACAGCCGCCTCGTGACCAGGACGCTCTCCACGGGCGGCACGCTCCAGGCGACCCACGACGGCACGCTCGCGGGCCGGCGCAACGTCCTCGTCGGCGGCGTCGAGTACGCGCGCCACGACGTTCGGAGCCGGACGTTCGAGGAGCCGCCGGGAGGCCGCACGCTCGACGCGGACCTCGGCGACACGCAGGACGCGCTCGGCGTGTACGCGCAGGACGCGCTGACGGTGGCCCGCGATCTCCTCGTTCCCGGCTCCACGCTGGTCGTCACGGTGGCCGGGCGCTGGGACAGCCTGCGCCACGACATCGCCGACCGGCTCGGTGGGGCGAGCGGCGGCGTGCACGGCTACGACCGGTTCAATCCGCGCGCCGGCGTCACCTTCGCGCCGAGCGCGCGCCTGCGCGTCTACGCGAGCTACGCCGAGGGCTTCCGCGCCCCGGCGTTCCTCGAGCTCACGTGCGCCGGCCCGGGCGCCGTGTGCCCCGGGCTCCAGGTGGGGGTGGCGCCCGATCCGCCGCTCAACGCGGTGACGGCGCGGAGCTACGAAGTGGGCACGCAGGCGCGGCCCCTCGCCTGGCTCGACGTGGACCTCGCGGGCTTCCGCACGGACGTGAGCGACGACATCTTCTCCGTGGCGCCGTCGGGGACGACGGGCGTGTTCTTCCAGAACGTGGGGAGGACGCGGCGTGAGGGCGTCGAACTCGCCCTCCGCGTGCGCCCCCTCGAGGGCGTCGAGACGTTCGTCAACTACGCGTTCACGCGCGCCACGTTCCAGGATCGCGTCGAGCTGGCGACGCCGCTCGCCCCGGGCGCCCAGACCGTCCGGCCCGGCGACTCGCTCGCGCTCGTCCCGCGGCACCGGTGGAACGCTGGCGTCGTGTACCGGCCGTGGCCTTGGCTCGCGCTGTCGCTGGATGCCCGCTACGTCGGGTCCCAGGTCCTGCGGGGCGACGAGGCGAATCGGCACGACCCGATGCCGGCGTACTGGGTGACGAACGTGGGGGCGACGCTGAGGCTCCGAGCCGTCGAGGCGTTCGTCAGCGTCAACAACGCCCTCGACGAGCGTTACGCGACCTTCGGCACGTTCGCGGTCAACGGGCGCGAGGCCGGGCAGCCGGTCCAGCGCTTCCTGTCGCCGGGCCCCCCGCTGAACGTCCTCGCCGGCCTTCGCTACGCCTTCTAGCGGATCAGGCGGCGTCCCGCAGGAACGCGCGGACCTCGCTCACGACGCGCTCGGGCGCCTCGCGCATCATGAAGTGGCCGACGCCGGGGATGCGCTCGAGCGTGAGCTTCGAGAAGTACTCGGGGAGCCGGTCGGCCCAGGCGACGGGGAGGATCGCGTCGCTGTCGCCCCAGAGGACCAGCGTGGGCACGTCGAGGCGGAGGGTCTTCGGCTCGAGGTCGGCCTGCGTCGTGCGCAGGCGCTCGAAGGCCTTGTAGTACGCGAAGCCGCCGCGCAGCGCGCCCGGCTGCGAGTACGCGTCCACCCAGTGCGCGAGCTCCGCGTCGGTCACCCAGTCCTTCTTGCCCGACCAGTGCGTCAGGAAGTGGCGCAGGTAGAGCCGTGTCGCCTCGCGGCTCGCGCCGATCAGCTCGTGAGCCCACGGCTGCGTGTGGAAGATCTGGTACCAGATCTCGCGCGTGTGGCCCGGCTCGCGCCAGCGGCGCCCGATCCCGGGGTAGGGCGGATCGAACAGCACGAGCCGCGTCACGAGCTCGGGGAAGAGCCGCGCGAGCGGCTGGGCGACGGTCGCGCCGATGTCGTGGGCGACGACGGCGACGCGCGAGAGCCCGAGCGCCCGCGCGAAGCCGCCGATCTCGCGGGCAACGACGTCGCGCGCGTAGCCCTGCTCGGGCGGGACGTCGGGCTTGTCGGAGTAGGCGAAGCCCCGGAGGTCGGGCACGATCACGTCGTGGTGCGCGGCGAGCGGCGGGATGACCGGCGCCCACTCGTACCAGAAGCCCGGCCAGCCGTGCAGCAGGAGCACCGGCGAGCCCGCGCCCTGGCGGACGTAGTGCAGGCGCACCCCGTCCACGCTCACGAACCCGTGCGTCCACGGTCCCGTCGGGCCTCCGCTCGTCATGTGCCGTCCTCCGGAAGTCGGATTATACTGGCGCGCGCGGGAGGACGGCCCGGATGATCTCGACCACCGCGGAGGTCCGCGAGCAGCACCGCTTCGACGTCGACGCGCTCGAGCGCTTCCTGCGCGCGCGCGGGCCGGGCTTCGCGGGCCCGCTCGCCGTGCGGCAGTTCCGCGGCGGCCAGTCGAATCCGACGTACTACCTGACGGCCGGCGGCAAGGAGTACGTCCTGCGCCGCAAGCCCCCGGGCAAGCTCTTGCCCTCCGCGCACGCGGTGGACCGCGAGTACCGCGTGATCACGGCGCTCAGCACGACCGGCTTCCCCGTGCCACGCACCCACGTCCTCTGCGAGGACGACGCGGTCATCGGCACCGCGTTCTACCTCATGGACTGTGTCCACGGGCGCGTCATCACCGACCCGGCGGTCCCCGATCTCACGCCGCGCGAGCGCACCGCGATCTACGATTCGCTGGGCGAGACGCTGGCCCGGCTGCATACCGTAGACTGGCGACAGCTCGGGCTCACGGACTTCGGGCGGCCGGGGAACTACTTCGCGCGCCAGATCCACCGCTGGACCCAGCAGTACCGCGCGTCCGAGACGGAGAAGATCGAGGCGATGGAGCGGCTGATCGCGTGGCTGCCCGCGAACCTCCCGCCCGGCGACGAAACGACGCTCGTCCACGGCGACTTCCGGCTGGGCAACGTCATCATCCATCCGACCGAGCCGCGCGTCGCGGCGGTGCTCGACTGGGAGCTCTCGACGCTCGGTCACCCGCTCGGCGACCTCGCGTACAACTGCCTGCCGTACCGTTTCACGCGCGAGTGGGAGGGGCTCGCGGACAAGAATCTCGAGGACCTGGGGCTTCCGACCGAGCAGGCGTACGTCGCCGCCTACTGCCGGCGGACGGGCCGCGCGGGGATCCCGGAGTGGGAGTGGTGCCTGGCCTTCGCGATGTTCCGGCTGGCCGCGATCGCGCAGGGGATCATGGGGCGCGTCGTCGCCGGCACCGCCAACGACCCGAACGCGCGCGAGCGCGGCGCGCGCGCCCGGCCGCTCGCCGAGTCCGCGTGGGAGCTCGTCGCCAAGCAGGCCGGCTGAGCGGACGCGTCAGGCGCCGCCGCATTCTTCGCCGACGGCGGGGCGCCGTCCTAGTCGGCCGCCACCGCCTTCCGCGCGGCGGCGATCTCCTGCCGGACGGCGTCACGGCCGGGGAAGTCGCGGTCCGCCTTCCGGTACCAGTGGCGCGCGTTGTCGAGGTCGCCCTCGAGCGTGTGCACGATGCCGTGCAGCCACGCGGCGAGCGGCGACTTCTCCTTCTGCACGATCTCGTGGGCCTGCTGCCAGGCGCCCTCCGCGAGGAATTCGACGGCCCTCGCGAGCGTCGCGGTCTTCGTCGTCGGCGTGCGTCGCCCGGCGGAGGCCTTCAGTTGCAGGCCTCGAAGAGCCCGGCCGCCCCCTGGCCGCCGCCGACGCACATGGTCACGACTCCGTAGCGCGCCTTGCTCCGCAGCATCTCGTTGGCGAGCGTGCCGACCATGCGCGAGCCGGTCATGCCGAACGGATGGCCGATCGAGATCGAGCCGCCGTTCCGGTTGAGCTTCTCGGGGTCGAGGCCGAGCCGGTCGCGACAGTAGACCACCTGCGACGCGAACGCCTCGTTCAGCTCCCACACGTCGATGTCCGAGACCTTGAGGCCGTGGCGCCCGAGGAGCTTCGGCACCGCGAAGACCGGGCCGATGCCCATCTCGTCGGGCTCGCAGCCGGCGACGGCGAAGCCGCGGAAGACGAGCTTCGGCCTGATGCCGAGCGCCTTCGCGCGGTCCATCGACATGACGAGCGTGGCCGAGGCGCCGTCGGAGAGCTGCGAGGAATTGCCGGCCGTCACCGTCCCCTGGCCGCTCTCCTTGTCGAAGTGCGGCGGCAGCGCCATGAGGCCCTCGAGCGTCGTGTCGGCGCGATTGCACTCGTCCTTCTCGACGTAGTACGGCTCCTGGCCGGCGACCTCGCCCGTCTTCTTGTCGAGGATGCCGCGTGTCACGTGCACCGGCGCCAGCTCTTCCTTGAAAAAGCCCTCCTGCTGCGCGCGCGCCGTGCGCTGCTGGGAGAGGAGCGCGTAGCGGTCCTGGGCCTCGCGGCCGACCTTGTAGCGCTTGGCGACGACCTCGGCCGTGTCGCCCATGACCATGTAGATCCCGGGGATGTGCTCCTTCACCCACGGGTTCGGGCTCGTGTCCCGCTGCATCATCGTGATGGACTCGACGCCGCCGCCGAACATGACGTCGGCGCCGTCGTTCAGGACGTAGTTCGCGGCGATCGCGATCGCCTGGAGCCCCGAGGAGCAGAAGCGATTCAGCGTGAGGCCGCCGACCGTCACGGGCAGGCCCGAGCGCACCGCGGCGACCCGCGCGATGTTGTGGCCCTGGGTGCCGTGCGGCTGCCCGCAGCCGAGGATCACGTCCTCGACCTCCTTCGAGTCGAGCTGCGGCACCTTGCCGAGGACGTCCTTGATGCAGTGGGCCGCGAGGTCGTCGGGCCGCGTCAGGTTGAACGAGCCGCGGAACGACTTGGCCAGCGGCGTGCGGGAGCTGGCGACGATGACGGCTTCACGCATGGCGATCTCCTTGGGCCGGCCGCTAGAGGGCCGCGACGCACATGATCTCGACCAGATATTTCGGCGACGCGAGGCGCGCCTCGACCGTAGCCCGCGCCGGCGTGTTGGCCCTGTCCACCCAGGCGTCCCACGCGGCGTTCATGTCGCTGTAGATGCCCATGTTGGCGACGTACACCGTGGCGGAGAGGAGCTTCGACTTCCCGCTCCCGACCGCCGCGAGGGTCTCGTCGATCTTCTTCAAGATCTGCTCGGTCTGGCCTCTCGCGTCCGCGGAGGGGTCGCCGGCCACCATGCCGGCGAGATAGACGGTGTTGTCGTGGACGACCGCCTGAGAGAGCCGGGGCCCGACGCCGTGGCGCTTGACGCTCATCGCTCGTTCCTTTCGGGTGTGAGGAGTTGGCTGGAAGGATAAAGGCAACGCCCCCGCATGTCGAGGGGTGCTCCGCTTCGACCGCGTCGTATACTTCAGCCGTCAGGGCACCCCGATGGCGAAATTCGCGCTCACCGTCAACGGCCGCCGCGCGACCGTCGAGGCCGATCCGGACACGCCGCTGCTCTACGTGCTCCGGAACGACCTCGGCCTGCACGCGGCGAAGTTCGGCTGCGGCCTCGGGCAGTGCGGCGCGTGCACGGTCCTCGTCGGCGGCCGCGCGACGCGATCTTGCGTGATACCCGTGAAGGCGATCGCGGCGCAGCCGGTCACGACGCTCGAGGGGCTCGGCTCGCCGGCGCGACCCCATCCGCTGCAGGCCGCGTTCATCGACGAGCAGGCGGCGCAGTGCGGGTACTGCATCGGCGGCATGGTGATGGCCGCCAAGGCGCTGCTCGACCGCCGGCCCCGTCCGACGGAGGACCAGGTGAAATCCGCGCTGGCCGGAAATCTCTGCCGGTGCGGCACGCACGTCCGCATCGTACGCGCCGTCCTGCGCGCGTCGAAGGCGCCTCGAACGGCGTAGACGCGTGAGGGAACGCGCTAGCATGGGTGGGGCACTCTCCCGGCGTGAGCTCCTGAAGGCCGGAGGGGCGCTCGTCGTCTCCCTCGCTCTCGACCCCCTGGCGCCGCGAGCCGGCGCCGCGGCCGCGCCGGACGCCGATCGCCTGTTGGGTAAGCCGCTCGCGAGCGACGCCGTCGACGCCTTCCTCTCGGTGAACGCCGACGGCACCGTCACGGTGTTCTCGGGCAAGGTCGATCTGGGCACGGGGGCGCGCATCGCCTGGCGGCAGATGGCGGCCGAGGAGCTCGACGTGCCGGTCGACGCGATCGAGCTGATCGAGGGCGACACCGCGCTCACGCCCGACCAGGGATCGACAGCCGGCAGCCAGGGGATCACGCGCGGCGGCGTCGAGATCCGGCGGGCCGCCGCGACCGCCCGCCAGGCGCTCGTGCGACGGGCGTCCGAGCGGCTCGGGCATCCCGTCGAGGCGCTGGAGGTGGTCGACGGAGTCGTGCGCCCGCGGGCGGGCGGCCCGGGCGTCGGCTACGCCGACCTCGTCGGCGGGCAGCGCTTCGAGCTGAAGGTCGACGCGAAGGCGCCGATCAAGAAGCCGGCGGAGTACCGCTTCGTCGGCAAGCCGCTCCCGCGCCCCGACGTTCCCGCAAAGGTCACGGGCCGCCATCGCTACGTGCACGACCTGACGCTGCCGGGGATGCTCCACGCGCGGGTCGTCCGGCCCCCGGCCGTGCGCGCCACGCTCGAGACCGTGGACGAGGGGTCGATCGCGTCGATCCCCGGCGCGCGCGTGGTGCGGATCGAGAGCTTCCTGGCCGTCGTCGCCGAGTCGGAGTGGAGCGCGGTCCGCGCGGCGCGCCGGCTCAAGGCCACGTGGTCGACCACGCCGACGCTCCCCGCGCAGGCGGCGCTCTTCGACGAGCTGCGACGCGGGCCCTTCGTGCGCGAGGAGACCACGGTCAACCGGGGGGACGCCGGCGAGGGGTTCGGCCGCGGGCGGCGCGCGCTCGCCGCGACGTACGAGTGGCCGATGCAGACGCACGGCTCGATGGGGCCGTCGTGCGCGGTCGCCGACGTGAAGCCGGATCGCGCGACCATCTGGACCGCGTCCCAGGCGACGCACCGGTTCCAGGGCGCGTACGCGCGCATCCTGGGGCTGCCGCGCGACCGGGTGCGCCTGATCTATCTCGACGGCGCGGGCTGCTACGGGATGAACGGCCACGACGACGCCGCGTGCGACGCCGCGCTGCTCTCCAAGACCCTCGGCCGCCCCGTCCGCGTGCAGTGGAGCCGGGAGGACGAGCACGGCTGGGACCCGAAGGGCCCGCCGCAGCTCCTCGATATCCGCGGCGCGCTCGACGCGCAGGGCGAGGTGGTCGCGTGGCAGACGGATGCGTGGCTGCCGCTCGCCACGGCGGGCCTTCCCAACATCCCGCTGCTGGCCCCGCAGGCGGCTGGCATCGAGCAGCCGCTCGGGCTGTCGGCGGGGCTGATCTTCCAGAACATCGATCCGCCGTACGACTTCCCGAACGTCCGCGGCGTCGTGCACTGGCTCCGTGACGCGCCGCTTCGGCCGTCGAACGTCCGGGCGCCCGGGAAGCCCGCCAACAGCTTCGCCGTCGAGTCGTTCGTCGACGAGCTGGCCGCGGCGTCCGGGCAGGACGCGCTCGCGTTCCGCCTGACGCATCTCGCGCGTCCGCGTGGCGTCGAAGTCCTCAAGCGCGTCGGGGCGCGCATGGCCTGGACCGCGCGGCCGTCACCGCGCCGCGTGGATGCGGGCGCGCGCGTCCTCACGGGCCGCGGCGTCGCCTACGTCCATTACAAGCACGCCGAGAACCACGTGGCGATCGGCATGGAGGTGGCGGTGGAGCCGGCGACGGGCCGGGTGCGCGTCACGCGCATCGTGTGCGCGCACGACTGCGGCCTGATGATCAACCCCGACTGCGTGCGGAGCCAGATCGAGGGCTGCATCCTCCAGACGCTCAGCCGCACGCTGTTCGAGGAAGTCACGTTCGACCGGCTCCGGGTGACCAGCGTGGACTGGGCACGCTACCCGATCCTCACGTTCCCCGACGTGCCGGCGCTCGAGATCGAGCTCGTCGAGCGTCCGGACGACCCGCCCACCGGCGCCGGCGAGGCGTCGTGCACGCCGGTGCCCGCGGCCCTGGCGAACGCGATCTTCGACGCGACCGGCGCGCGGCTGCGGAGCGTGCCGCTCACGCCGGCCAAGCTGAAAGCGGCGCTCGCGCGCGCCTGATCGGCGGACGACGGCTCATAGGGCAGGCTGGGTCTGCCGGAGGTCAGACCCAGCTAAACAGGGTCGATGCTTGCTCGATCGTGGACTACTCTCAGTTGACTCGGCCCGGGGCAATCGGCGGCGCCTGGGACACTAGCGACTGCAGGATTAGGGGGGCGGAGGCGCCGATGTTGACGGCCAACAACGGAGTCATTGTGACGCCTGAGCCGAGGTAAATCGCCACCAATGCGCCACCGGACAGGATCATTGCTAGGGTGATGGCCCAGTACCATACGGAGAGCATCCAAAGCGGTCGAGCGTCTCGAGGTAGATAGCGCAGCTTGGATAAACTGAAGACTTCAGCGAAAAGGCCTCCTAATACACCAAGCCAGAAGCCATCCGACGTGGCCATTCTGAGCCGACTCCTAGGTGCTCTTCGTGATGAACGCTCGAGTGGTACGGTACCACTCCCGAAGACTGCTTCCTTTTGAGACAAGCGTGTACAAGGCCCTGCCTTCCGAATCCGGCACTGGCGACCGTCGAATGAATTCGGGGTAGCGTTCCACTATGTCCTTCACAGTCGATTCGGCAATCCCCGTGGCCTTCGAGAGACCAGGGAGCGTCCTAAAATCCCATTGCGGGTCAGCCAGCGCTTCAAAAACTTTGCGCTCAATCGGATCCGTTATCCGGTCTCGCCATGATGAGCTCATGTCCCTCAGCCTCCCCCGCCGGCTTCATTGTAGTCGGCAGACCAGATAAGGATGTACTATCCGCTGACTAGCGGCGCAACTGTCGACTTATTGATACTCTTCCGGGAGAGGCTGATGGCCACGCCCCGCACGATGTTCGAGAAGATCTGGTCCCGCCACGTCGTGGCGGAGGGGCCGGGCGGGCACGTCCTCCTCTACGTCGACCGCCACCTCCTGCACGAGGGCTCGACGAGTGCCTTCGCGCGGCTCGCGAAGACGGGGCGGCGCGTCCGGCGGCCGGACCTCTCCTTCGCGACGGCGGACCACTACGTCCTCACGTCGGGCGAGGTCGCGACCGACCCCGAGATCCGCGACATGGTCGAGGCGCTCGGCCGGCAGACGGCGCAGCAGGGGATCGCCTACTTCGGCGTGGGCGACGCGCGCCGCGGGATCGTGCACATCATCGGGCCGGAGCAGGGGCTGACGCTGCCCGGCATCACGATCGTCTGCGGCGACTCCCACACGGCGACGCACGGCGCCTTCGGAGCGCTCGCGTTCGGGATCGGCTCGACCGAGGTCGAGCACGTGATGGCCACGCAGACGCTCTGGCAGAAGAAGCCGAGGGTCATGCGCGTCACCGTGAACGGGCCGCTCGAGCTCGGCGTCACCGCCAAGGACGTGATTCTGGCGATCATCGCGAAGATCGGCGCCGGCGGCGGCGTGGGGCACGCCATCGAGTACGCGGGCTCGACGATCCGCGCCATGTCCATGGACGAGCGCATGACGGTCTGCAACATGTCGATCGAGGCGGGCGCGCGCGCCGGCATGGTGGCGCCCGACGAGACGACGTTCGACTACCTCGACCGCCGGCCCTTCGCGCCCAGGGGCGACGCCTGGACGAAGGCGCTCGCCTACTGGAAGACGGTGCCGAGCGAGCCGGGCGCCGTGTTCGACCGCGAGGTGGAGCTCGCCGCGAGGGAGATCGCGCCGACCGTCACGTGGGGGACGAGCCCGCAGGACGCGCTGCCGATCACCGGGCGCGTGCCCGATCCGGCCGGCGCCGCCGACGCCCCGCGCCGCGAGAGCCTGGCGCGCGCGCTCGCGTACATGGGGCTCGTCCCGGGCGCGCCGCTCACCGACGTGAAGGTGGACCGCGTGTTTATCGGCTCCTGCACGAACGGCCGGCTCGAGGACCTGCGCGCGGCGGCGCGCGTCGTGAAGGGGCGGCGCGCGGTCGTGCCGGCGTGGGTCGTGCCGGGCTCGGGGCTCGTCAAGCGCGCGGCCGAGGCGGAAGGGCTCGATCGCGTCTTCGTCGAGGCCGGCTTCGAGTGGCGCGAGGCGGGCTGCTCGATGTGCGTGGGCATGAACGGCGAGACCGCGCGCGAGGGCGAGCGCGTGGCCTCGACCTCCAACCGGAACTTCGAGGGGCGCCAGGGCAAGGGCGCGCGCACCCACCTCATGTCGCCCGCGATGGCCGCGGCGGCGGCGGTGACGGGCCGCCTCACCGACGTCAGGACGCTGCGGAGCTGAGATGCAGCCCTTCACGCGCGTCCGCGCCGTCGCCGCGCCGATCGACCTCCCGAACGTCGACACCGACCGCATCATTCCCGCGCGCTTCCTCCGGAAGGGGAGGGGCGCGCCGGGCTACGAGCGCTTCCTCTTCCACGACGTGCGCTTCAACGCCGACGGCTCCGAGAAGCCCGACTTCGTGCTGAACCAGCCGCCCTACCGGGACGCGAAGATCCTCGTGACGGCGGAGAACTTCGGTTGCGGCTCCTCGCGCGAGATGGCCGTCTGGGCGCTCGAGGCGTGCGGCGTCCGCGCGGTGATCGCGCCGAGCCTCGGCGACATCTTCCACCAGAACTGCTTCAAGAACGGGCTGCTGCCGGTGATCCTGCCCGCGGAGACCGTCGCCAACCTGAGGCGCCAGCTCCACGAGCGCGCGGGCGCGACGATCGCCGCGGACCTCGGCGCCCAGACGGTCACCGGCCCCGACGGCGTGACCTACCGGTTCGAGATCGACCCGTTCCGCAAGCAGATGCTGCTGACCGGCCAGGACGAGATCGCGCTGACCCTCTCCTACGAGCGCACCGTCGCCGTCTTCGAGGGCCGGCAGCGGACCGAGATGCCCTGGCTCACGACGAGGGGAGCGGGAGGATGAGCGTCGTGCGCGATTTCGAGAAGGCGTTCAACCGGCGGGACGTGGACGCGCTCGTCGCGTGCTTCGCGCCCGACGGGACCTACGTGGACACCTTCTTCGGCCCCCACGCGGGCCACGCCGCGCTCCGTGCGATGTTCGAGCGCATGTTCCGTGAGGGCCGCGAGTACGCGTGGACGTTCGAGACCGTCGTCGAGGACGGCCGGGGCGCGGCGGCCGAATGGAGCTTCGCCTATGTCGTCACCGACGCGGTGCCCCGGAGCGCGGGGCGCCGGGTCCGCTTCCGCGGCATGAGCGTCTTCGAGCTGGCCGGCGGCCGGATCGCCGCCTACCGCGAGTACTTCGACGAGGGGCAGGCGCTGCTGCAGCTCGGCTTCGCCCCGGAGTCGCTGGCGAAGGTGCTGCGCCGCAAACTGGAGGCGCACGGACGGTGACCCTCCCGCACGCGGAGCGGCAGACGCTCATCGAGCAGTATGCCGCGGGCCCGGCGCGCCTGCGCGCGGCGCTTGCCACGGTGCCCGCCGAGGCGGTGAAGTGGCGCCCGGCGCCGAAGGAGTGGTCGGTCCACGAGATCGTCTGCCACTGCGCCGACTCGGAGACGAACGGTCGCGGACGTGGCCTCGGACGCGCGCTCCGGGCGATCGTGCTCTAGCCGCGTACGAGCAGCACCGCGCCCGAGACGAAGATCAGCGCGAAGACGACCCGCCGGAAGCCCACCGGATCGATCCGGTCGAAGAGCGCCATCCCCGCCCCCACGCCGACGAGGGCCGGCACCGCGTAGACGGCCGCGAGGCGCCAGACCTCGCGCGTGAGAAGTCCCGCCCACCAGTAGCCGGCGAGGATCACCGCCTGATTCACGACGAAGAAGGCCTGGAGGTTCGCCTTGATCGCCCGCGGGCTCCAGCCCTGCGTCGTCGCGTAGAGGACGACGGGCGGGCCCGGCGTGCCGACCGCGCCGCCGATCACCCCGGCGAGGATGCCGGCGCCGAGCCCCCAGCGGCGGCCCTCGAGCCTCTCCGGGAAGAGGCCGCGCCACTCGAGGAGGACGGCGACCACGAGCATCCCGCCGATCAGCCGGTTGAGCACGCCGCCGGACACGCTCGCGAGCACCCAGACGCCGAGCGGCGTGCCCGCGACCGTGCCGAGCACGAGGTCGCCGACGCGCACGGCCGTGAAGTCGCGGCGCACCGGGACGAAGATCGCGAGCGCGAAGACGGCTGCGTAGAGGGTCATGAGGACGATGGCGTCCACGGGCGACATGACGTAGGGGAGGAACGCGAGGGAGACGAGCGCGATCCCGAAGCCGGCGAGCCCCATGACGAAGCTCGCGCCGGTGACGATCAGGGCGCCCAGCGCCCAGGTCACGCCCGCAGTCGGCACGGCTCAGGCGGTGAGGTCGACGAGCACCTTCATCACGGGTCCGCCCGCGAGCGCCTGCTCCATCCCGCGCTGCAGGTCCTCGAGGCGGATCTTCGTGCTCACGAGCGGGGCGACGGCGACCGCGCCCGAGGCGGCGAGGCGGATCGCCTCCTCCCAGTCCGCACGGGCGTAGAGCCGGCTGCCGTGCATGTGGAGCTCGCGCGCGAACATCTGGTAGAGGTTCACGGGGATCGGCTCGGCGTGGATCGCGACGATGCTGACCGTGCCCCAGACCCGCACGACGTCGGTGACGAGGCGCGCGGCGGCCGGGTTGCCCGTGACCTCGAACGCCACGTCCACGCCGACCCCGCCGGTCCAGTCGCGCGTGAAGCGCAGGACGTCGATGTCGGGGCCGACCGTCTCGAGGCCGTACGCCTCGAGGATGTCGATCCTGAACGGGTTCACCTCCGCCACGGCGACCCGCGCGCCGCGCCGGCGGGCCACGAGGGCGATGAGCGCGCCGATCGGCCCGCCGCCGAAGACGAGGACGCTGTCGCCCGGCTTGACCTGGGCGCGCGCCACATCGTGGCACGCGACCGCGAGCGGCTCGATCATCGCCGCGTGGTCGTCGGCGAGCGTCGCCGGCACCTTCAGCAGCCGCGCGGCCGGGGCGGTGCAGTACTCGCGCATGCCGCCCGGCAGCTCCACGCCGATGATCTTGAGCGCGTAGCAGAGATAGGTCGCGCCCATCCGGCAGGCGCGGCACGTCCCGCAGAACGCGAGCGGCTCGAAGACGACCCGGTCGCCGGCCGCGAAGCCGCTCGCCGCGGGCGCCGCGACGACCTCGGCGAAGGTCTCGTGGCCGATGACACCGCCCTTCGGCACGCGGTGGTCGAGGTGGCCCTGGAAGATGTGGAGGTCGGTGCCGCAGATGCCGACGCGCCGCACCTTCAGGAGCGCCTCGTCCGGCCCGGGCCTGGGCTCCGGCACCTCGCCGGTCGTGAACGTCCGCGACCCCTGATAGAAGGCGGCGCGCACCTGCTAGTCGACCTTCGCGTAGTCCTTCGAGGTCATGCAGCGGTCGAAGGCGCTCGCCTGGCGGACCTCCTGCACCGCGAGCCGCAACACGTCCAGGAGGCCGCCCAACACGAGGTCGAGCCCGGGCCCGATCCGGAACGCGTCGTGAGCGCACGCGTACTCGTCCGCCGTCACCTGCGGCGCGAACGTGTCGCGCTTCTTCCAGCTTGCCGCGCCGAGGTCGAGCGTGCACCCCGCGAGGAGGACCGCGACGATCAGCACGAGGAGGATTTTCATGGCGGGTATTCTAGCGCGCTAACGGAGCGCGTCGAGGGCGAAGTCGAGCTGCCCGGGCTCGAGGTTCGGCGGCAGGAGGAGGATCGGGAGGGACGCGCCGGCCGCGTGCCAGCGCGCGAGCCGCGCGCGCGCCTCCGCGGGCGTCCCGTACACCGTGAGCTCCTCCAGCAGCACCTCGGCCTCCGGCGGGACCACCGCCGAGCCCCGGGTCGGGTTCGCGGCCTGGACCGCGGCGACCTCCTTCGCGAAGCCGAGCCGCGCGATCGTCCCGGGATAGAAGGGGCCCATCGAGGTCAGGTAGAAGACGAGAAACCACGCGGCCCCCTTGCGCGCTTCGCCGGCGTCGGGGGCGACGACGGTCGGGACCGACGGCGCGATCCGCGGCAGGTCCGCGCGCCCGGCGCGGGCCGCGCCCTCCTTCAGGAGCGCCGCGCCGTCGCCCAGCCGCGAGCGCGGGTAGAGGAACGGGACCCAGCCGTCGGCGACCTCGCCCGCGAGCCGCACCGTCGCGTCGGCGAGCCCGGCGAGGTAGATCGGCACCTCGGGTGCCGGCGGGAGATTCAGCCTGAGCGGGCGCGCGTCCTTCGCCGTCTCGAGCGGGACCCGCTCGCCCCGCAGGAGCGCCTTCACCTGCGTGACGACGCTCCGCATCTTCCGCACCGGCGGCGTGAAGGGCACGTCGTGGAGCCCCTCGGTGAGCTGCTTCGTCGAGGCGC
The DNA here is from genome assembly GCA_035260325.1 of Candidatus Methylomirabilota bacterium. Lineage (NCBI taxonomy): Bacteria > Methylomirabilota (SeqCode) > Candidatus Methylomirabilota bacterium. Next base: position 27,113 of record DATFVL010000030.1, read on the forward strand.
CGAGGCCGAGGGTGAAGCGGCCCCGCGACACGTCGTGGAGCGTCGCCGCCGCCATCGCGATCTGCCCCGGGCTCCGGCTCCAGATGGAGAGGACGCCCGTGCCGAGGCCGACGCGCTCCGTGCGCACCGCGGCCTCGGCGAGCAGCACCGTGGTGTCGTGCGCCCAGGTCTCGGGGAGGAAGAAGCCGTCGTAGCCGCGCCGGTCGGCGCCGACGGCGAGGTGCAGGAGCGTCTCGCGGCGGTTCTCCAGCGGCATGAGCGAGACCGCGACGCTCACGACCCGAGGATCCGCTCCCAGCGCCCGTACTCGCGCGCCGCGTCCATGAACCACTTCACGCAGTCGGGGTTGGCGCGCGGCGGGAGCTCGCAGGAGGTGGAGAGGACGAAGCGCGAGCGGCGGCCGACCGTGTCGATGCAGCGGCGCACCTCCGCCTCGATCTCGGCCCGCGTCGCCCGCTCGAAGATCGTCACGTCCACGTTGCCGACGGCGACGACGCCCCGCTGGTTGCCGAGCGTCACGAGCTTGTCGAGCTGGTCCACCCGGAGCCTGGGGTCGGCCTGCTGGTCGAGGTCGATCGTGATCGCCACGAAGCCCACGTCCACGAGGTCCTCGTGGATCTGGTGGGTCGTGCCGCAGATGTGGATCGTCGTGCCGACCTTCTTCGCCTTGAAGTACTCCACCAGCTCCTTGTGGTAGGGCTTGATGAACTCGCGGTACGTGTCAGGACCGACGAGGGAGCACGAGGCCGTCGGGTCGGTGTAGCTGAGACCGATCCGCGTCGTGAGCACCGCGTCGCCCCAGCGCTTGGCGTACTCGGTCGAGAAGCGCATGAGCTCGTGGACGAACGCCGGGTCGTCGATCGTATCGAGGCACATGATCTCGGGGTTCCGCAGCAGCATCGCGATCGTCCAGGGGCCGACGAGCACGGCGCCGAGCGGGCTCGGGAGCTTCGCCGCCGAGAGCGCCTCGCACTGCTCGAGGAACGCCGGCAGCCGGCCGTCCTTCCGCGGGTCGGGGATCTCGAGCCGGGCGAGCCGGCCCTTGTCGTCCTGGAGCACGTGCCGGTCGATCGAGGGGACGACGTAGTCGGAGTACTTCACGCGGCAGCCGAGCGCCTCGGCCTCCTTGGCGAGGTCGTTGAAGGCGATCATGATGTCGGGCTCGTAGCGCTCGTAGTAGTCGAGCATCGCCTTCGCGGCCTTCTTCGGATTCGTGCAGTACTCCTCGATCGAGAGACCGTCGAGGCAGCCGGCGAACGAGCCCGCGATCGGGTAGGCGGGCACGCGATCGGCATAGCCGCCCTTGTACGCCGCGCCGACACGCTCGCGGGGCGTGTAGGTCTTCGCTTCCGGGTCCATCGTGCGACCTCCTTGCATGCCGCCGAGTCTTGCGTATCTTAGCTCCACGCGTCCCCGAACGACACCCGAGAGGAGGCCCCCCATGGGCACCATGGTCACGCTCACCGCCGAGGACGGATTCCAGCTCGCCGCCTACCGCGCCAACCCCCGGGGCAAGCCCCGCGGGGGCCTCGTCGTCATCCAGGAGATCTTCGGCGTCAACACCCACATCAAGAGGGTCACGGACGGCTTCGCCGCGGACGGCTACGTGGCGCTGGCGCCGGCCATCTTCGACCGGGCCGAGCCCGGCTTCTCGGTCGGCTACAAGACCGAGGACATCGAGCTCGGGCGGGCCGTACGCGCGAAGATCCCGATCGACGACTGCGTCAAGGACGTGCGCGCCGCGGTGAAGGCGCTTCGCGCCGAAGGCCTCACGGTCGGCGTCGTGGGCTACTGCTTCGGGGGCACGCTCGCGTGGCTCGCCGCCACGCGGATCGACGGCGTCGCCTGCGCGATCGGTTACTACGGCGGCGGCATCGCCGACACCGCGCAGGAGCGGCCGAAGTGCCCGGTCCTCCTCCACTTCGGCGAGACCGATCAGTCCATCCCGACGGAGCACCATCAGCGGATCCGGGCGGCCCATCCGACGGTCCCGATGCACATCTACCCGGCGGGCCACGGGTTCAACTGCGACGAGCGCGGGAGCTACCACGAGCCGAGCGCGACGCTCGCGCGGAGCCGCACGCTCGACGTCCTGCAGCGGCACGTCGGCTGAGAGACGGCGACATGCCGAACGAGTTCAAGACCTTCATCCTGCGCGGCAACGTCGTCGACCTCGCCGTCGGCGTCGTGATCGGCGCGAGCTTCGGCGCCATCGTGACGTCGCTCGTCAACGATCTGCTCATGCCCCCGATCGGGCTCCTGCTCGGCCGGGTGGACTTCTCCAGCCTGTTCGTGACCCTGGGCCGCCAGTCGTTCCCCTCGCTCGCCGCGGCCAAGGCCGCGGGCGCGCCGACCCTCAACTACGGCCTCTTCCTCAACGCGGTCATCAACTTCCTGATCGTCGCGGGCGCGGTCTTCCTGGTGGTCAAGCAGGTCAACCACCTGTTCCCGAAGCCGGTGACGACGACGAAGGAGTGCCGCCACTGCGCCATGACCATTCCGCTGAAGGCGCGGCGGTGCCCGCACTGCACGGGTGAGCTCGCGGCCGCGTAGGCGTCGGATGTCGGGCGCCGGGCGGCGGCCCGGCGCCCCGTATCTGCCCGACGGTCGGGCGTTCTGCCGCCGTGCCGGGGGCGGGTGGCGCCGGTAAATCACTGATTTCGCTCGAGCGTAAGTCTGGCATCCCTCCTGCCATCCGTTGCGCGCAGGAGGGCAAAGCGATGTGGACCGAGCTCGCGACCATCGTGTTCGTGCTGGGGCTCCCGATCCTGCTCCTGACCGAAGAGATCGCCCGCCTCCTGCCGGTCCGGGCCAAGGTGGAGCGGAGGCTCCCGAGCCGTCGGCCAGCGCGCGCGACGGCGTCGAACCGTCGGGCCGAGCGCGCCGCCTGACGCCACGGGCGGGCCACGCGTATGAGCCCCGCCTGGGGCATAATGGCCGCGCCCTCCGGTGAAAGGAGCGCGGTCCTGCACGTGACCTACGAGGACGGCGACGGCCGCGTCGTCGTTCTGGACTCCCTCACCCATGTGGACGCGCGCGTCACCCCGCGCGACGTCGTCGTCGCCGGCTCGTTCGCCGGCGCGCCCGCCTTCGGCTGGGCACTCGAGCGCGGCGTGCGCGGTCTCGTCGCCCACGAGGCGGGCGTCGGCCGCGACGGCGCCGGCATCTCGGGGCTCCTGCTCGCCGATCGCCTCGGGATCCCGGCGGCGGCCGTCGCCGCGCAGTCGGCGCGGCTCGGCGACGGCAAGAACGTTCACGACGACGGTGTGGTGACCTATCTGAACCAGGCGGCGCGTGCGCTCGGCGTGAACGCGGGCGACGCCGCGTGGCGCGCGGCGCGCGCGATGCTGAAGGCGCCGCCGGGCGTCGCCTCCACCCAGACGCTCGTGGACCGGCAGCCCCGCGTCGTCATCGAGTCGCCGACGGGCCGGGTCGTGCTGCTCGCCTCGATGGGCTTCGCCACGCTCGAGCACCGACACGACGTCCTCTGCGCCGGCTCCCACGCCGGCCGCGTGAACGTGCAGCACCTGCTCCACGTCCGGCCGCGCGGCGCCGTCTTCAACGACGGCGGCCTCGCGCGCGACCGCTCGGGCGTCGGCGGCCTGCCCCTGCTGGACGCGGTGGGCGTCGCCGCCGCGGCGGTCAGCTCGGTGAGCGCGCGCATCGGCGATCCCGCGAGCACGTGGGAGGACGGCGTCATCTCGTTCGTCAACGCCACCGCGCGGCGCCTGGGCGTGGGGCCCGGCCAGCGCGCCAGCGCGGCCGCGCTGCTGATCCTCGAGCGCGCCGGCGCCCGGAGGGGGTAAGCTTCCGGGCGGAGGTGCGTGAGCGATGCCCAAGGCCGGCGTCGGCGGCGTGAGCCTCTATTACGAGGAAGTCGGGCAGGGGACGCCCCTCGTCTTCGTCCACGAGTTCGCGGGCGACTGCTGGAGCTGGCGACCCCAGGTCCAGTTCTTCTCGCGCCGCTACCGCACGATCGCCTTCAACGCGCGCGGCTATCCGCCCTCCGACGTGCCGCTCGACGTGAAGGCCTACTCGCAGCAGCAGGCCGCCGACGACATCAAGGGCGTCCTCGATCACCTGGGGATCCGGCAGGCCCACGTGTGCGGCCTCTCGATGGGCGGCTACGCGACGCTCCACTTCGGCCTCTCCTACCCCGAGCGCGCGCTCTCGCTCGTCGTCGCCGGCGCCGGCTACGGGAGCGACGCCCACGTCAAGCACCAGGCCGACCTCGACGTGGTCGTGCGCCGGCTCGAGACGGAGGGCATGGAGCGCGTCGCCGACTTCTACGGCCGCGGCCCCACGCGCGTGCAGTTCATCGAGAAGGACCCCGTGGGCTGGCAGGAGTTCCGCGACCGCCTCGCGGCGGGCTCGGCGCCGGGCCACGCCCTCACGCTCCGCGGCGTGCAGATGCTGCGCCCGTCCATCTTCGACCTCGGCGACCGGATGGCGAAGCTCCCCGTGCCGACGCTCGTCATGACGGGCGACGAGGACGAGCCCTGCCTCGAGCCCGGGATCTACATGAAGCGGAAGATCATGACGTCGGGCCTCGTCGTGTTCCCGAAGTCCGGCCACGCGATCAACCTGGAGGAGCCCGACCTCTTCAACCGCCTCGTGCTCGACTTCCTCACGGCGGTGGAGGCGGGGCGCTGGCCGCGGCGGCGCGCGGACTCGATGACGGGCTCGGCGATCCTGCCGAAGACGACCTAGCCTACTTCTTCCCCGACGCGACCAGCGCGTCGGTCGGCATCTCGAGCCCGCCGCGGGACGCGAACCGCTCGAGCCGCGCGCGGACCGCGTCTCGCACGGCGCGCCGCGCGTCCTCGGCGAGCTCGCGCAGCATCAGGCCGAAGCGGATCCCGCCCGACGCGACCTGATCCCAATAGGCGTCGAACGAGTCGAAGACGAAGCTCCGCGTCTCCGTGGTCACGCCCACGTCCCGGAACCCGGCCTCCCCCAGCAGGCGCTCGAGCCGGCCGGGCTCGCCCAGGCTCGTGCCACGAAGAATCTCGTCGCGGCGGTCCGGGAAGCGTTCGAGGAGTGCCCACGCCAGCGCGCCACCCCACGGGACCCGGTCGGCGGTGGACCAGACGACCGCCGCGAAGCCGCCGCCGGGGCGGAGCACGCGCCGCGCCTCGCGGAGTCCCGCGAGCGGGTCGGGGAAGAACATGAGGCCGAGCTGGCAGATGACCGCGTCGAAGGCCTCGGCCCGGCACGCGAGGGCCTGGCCGTCCATCGCGGCGAGGCGGATCGGCCGCGCGCCGACCTTCGCGAGGGCGCCGCGCAGCATCGGCAGCGAGAGATCGGCGCCGACGAGGCGACCCCGGGGACCGAGAGCGTCGGCGGCCATCAGCGCCGACTCGCCCGTGCCCGTCGCCAGATCGAGGACGCGCTGGCCGGGCTCGAGCCTCGCCGCGCGCAGGAGCGCCGGCACGTAGAGACGCGTCCAGCGCCCCATGAAGCCGTCGTAGGCGGCGGCGACCTTGTCGAACGTGATCTGGGCGCTCACGGCGTCGGCGGCCCGCCGGTGATCTGCTGCTTGACCTTGCATGCCTGGGCGACACCGAGGTCGCAGGCGCGCGTGAGGTCGGCGAGCATGTTCTCCCGGTCGCGGAGCCGCGCGTGGTTCCACGCGCGGTTGAGGTAGGCCTCGCCGTTCTTCGGGTCCAGCTCGAGGAGCTTCGTGAGCGCGGCGACACTCTCGGCGTGCCGGCCGAGCTGCGCCTGGGCCCAGGCGAGCCGGCGGTACGCGTCCCCGTTGCGGGCATCGGCCTCGACCTGCGCCGCGTAGATCCTGACGAGCTCGGCGCTGGCGAGCGGACGGATGGTGACGACCCACTCGTGGCCGAGCTGGCCGGCGCGCGTCGTCACCTCGACGGGCTGGCGGGGCTCGAGCCGCTCGTAGAGGCCGGCGCCCACCCGGAGCTCCTCGGTCTCGTCCTCCGGGCGCCAGGACTCGACCGTGACGTAGCGGTCCGTGCCGCTCTTGCCGTGGCTCACGCGCCTGCTCAGGACGACCGTCGTCCTGGCCACGGGGGGCGAGGCGTCGAGCCACCCGTTCGCCCCGACCACGAGGCCGTGCCCGCCCAGCAGCGCGCCGACGAGCGCGACGAGCGACCACGGGAGGAGCTTCCGGTGGGCGCCGGACGTGCCCCAGACGCTCTTCGCCATGAAGAGCACGATCGCCCCGAAGAGGAAGGTGGAGAGCTTCAGCGAGTCGACCCACGCGGCGCTGTCGTTCACGAGGGGGAAGCGCCAGATCGCGTAGAAGAAGAGCCCGACCCCGCCCACGCCGGTGAGGCCGCCGACCACCGCGCAGGCGAGGCCACCGCGCGCGACGGCGCGCTCCACGGGGGGCGGAAGCTCGCCGGCGTGGGCGGCGAGGTTCCGGACCAGCGCCCCGAGGCGCTCCGCGGCCGTCGTCACGGCGGCAGGCGTCGGCGGCCGCCGCAGATCGAGCGCCCACTCGATGCGGAGCACGCCGGCACGCTGCCGGATCCGGTTCGCGCCGAGCCCGAACATCTCGCGGACGGCGGCGCGGCGCCCGGCGTCGTCGAGGAGCTCACGCACGAACGCCGGCGAGTCGCTCTCGATGTAGACCTCGCGGTCGAACGCGGCGTCGCCCGTCTGGATCTCGCGCGCGCGGCCCGTGCCCTTGAAGATGCGGTCGGAGGCGGCCTCACGCGTGAGCGTGAACGCCTCCGGCGAGCCCGTGGCCGCGAGCACCGCCAGGGTCGACGGCGCGCCGCCGGCCTGCGTGTAGAGACAGTGGAACGTCAGCCCCTGCCTGGAGACGGGGAGCGGCTTGCCCGGCTCGAGCGGGCCGAGCTCGCGCGCGAACGCGTCGAGGAAGGCGCGCCGGGCGCGCTCACGCAGCTGCGACCGGAGGACCACGAGGCCCAGCAGCGCGAGGAGACCGGAGATCAGGAACGCATAGAGAAAGCTCTGCTCGCTGATCACGGCCTCGGGGCGCGACGGAGGCACGCGCGGACCCTGGCCGCGAGCTGCGGGATCGAGAACGGCTTGGTCACATAGTCGGTCGCGCCGACGTCGAAGCCCGCGCGCGTGCTCCCCTCATCGATCTTGGAGGTCAGGATCAGGACGGGGACGTAGACGGTCCGCGGATTCGCGCGGAGGACGCGGAGCACCTCCATCCCGCCGAGCTCGGGCATGAGCAGGTCCAGGATGATGAGGTCGGGCATCTCCGCGCCCATCCGCTCCAGCGCCTCGCGCCCGTTGACCGCTTCGCTGAGGACGTAGCCGTCGGGCTCGAGGGCGCGGACCGCCAGGCGGCGGACCATCGCGTCGTCGTCCACGATCAGCACGCGCGCGGCCGGACCGCCGCCGGCGGGTGTCTGCGCGGCGTCCGCGGCGTCGACCTGCCGGGCGCCGCGCGCGTCCACGCTCACCACCCCGCCCTCGTACGCGCAGAAGATCTCGAGCGGGGAGCGGCGCCGCTCGGCCACCGCCCGCGCGCGCCGCTCGATCTCGGCGACGGCGGCGTCGTCGTGGGCCGGGTCGTGGTGGGTCAGCGCGAGACGCTTCACGCCGACGCTGCAGGCCAGGTTCACGACGTACTCGAACGTGCTGTGCCCCCAGTTCTTCTTCGCCGGGTACTCCTCCGGCGTGTACTGCGCGTCGTGGATGACGAGGTCGGCGTCGGCGAGGAACTGCGCGTGGCGGCGGTCGCCGTCGTGCAGGATCGCCTCGAGCGGGCCCGCCGGGACGTCCCGGCGCCAGAGCGAGGCGCCGAACGGCTCGTGGTCGCACGTGTAGACGATCGCGGCGCCGTCGGCCTCGAGCCGGTAGCCGAGGGTCACCGCCGGGTGGTTGAGGTACTGGGCGATGACCCGCGCGCCCCCGAGCTTGTGCGCGCCCTCGCCGAGGTCGTGGTAGGTGAGCGTCGCCGGGAGCTGCGAGAGGTCCACGGGAAAGAACGAGTGCTCCATCTGCTGGGCGAGCGTGTCGTGGAGCGAGCGGCGCCCGCCCTCGGGACCGTAGACCGCGATCGTGTTGTTCGGCGTGAACGCCGGCGCGAAGAAGGGGAAGCCCTGGATGTGGTCCCAGTGCGTGTGGCTGATGAGCATGCTCGCGCTCACGGGGCCGTGCGCGACCAGCGCATCGCCGAGGAGCCGCGCGCCCGTGCCGCAGTCGAACACGAAGACGTGATCCGACTCGGTCCGCACCTCGACGCAGGAGGTGTTCCCGCCGAAGCGGACGGTCTGCGGGCCCGGGGTGGGGACGGAGCCGCGGGTGCCCCAGAACCGGATCTCCATGTCAGCCGAGCCCCTCCAGCGTCGCCCGGCAGAAGTCCTTGCTCGTCGCGGTACCGCCCTGGTCGCTCATCCGTCGAGCCGGTAGACGCGGCGCACGTTCTCCCAGAGCATCTTCCGCTGGATCGCCGGGTCCACGCCGCGGAACTGCTCCTCGATCGCCTTCTGCGAGAAGGGCCAGGTGCCGTCGCGATGCGGGTAGTCCGAGCCCCACATGACATTGTCGGGCGCAATCGCCGCCATGGCGCGCACGCCGTGGAAGTCCTTCTGGAAGGTCGCGTACATCTGGCGCTTGAAGTAGGCGCTCGGCGCCAGCGGGAGCCGGAGGTCGTCGGCCAGGCGCTCCTCGTACGTGTCGTCGAGGCGCTCGAGGATGTAGGGGATCCAGCCGATGCCGCTCTCGCCGAGGACGAGCCGGAGCCGCGGGTGGCGCTCGCAGACGCCCGCGAGGATCACGCTGACGCAGATCTCGTCCATCTGCAGCGGCGCGACGACCGTCCACGAGCCGACGACCGCCGGATGGCGCACGCCCTTCACCTCGTAGCCCACCGTGGCGCCGCCGCCCTCGAAGACGTGGAACGAGACGACGAGCCCCGTCTCCTCCGCGGCCGCCCAGAGGGGCTCCCACATCTCATGCCACACGGGCATCGCGGACCCCCAGGGCACGAACACGGCGCCGCGCAGGCCGAGCGTGGCGCAGTGACGCAGCTCCTCGGCCGCGAGCTTCCCGTCGTGGTTGGGCAGGCAGCCGAGGCCGTAGTAACGGCCGGGCTGGGTCGCGTTGAACCCGGCGATGTACTGGTTGTACGCGTGGTAGACCGCCGCGAGCGTCTCGTGGTCGGCGATGCCGCCGACGCCGAAGAGTCCCCGCGAGATGCCGATGATCCCGTAGATCATCTCGGCCTCGACGCCGTCGCGCGCCTGGTCCTCGCGGCGCTCGACGGGATTCGACGGCCGCGTCTGCTTGCCGGTGGCGAAGCCCGCGTCGGCGAGGATGCGTCCGCGCTTGCCCCCCGTCACGCCCGGGCCATATACCCCGTACGGTCCGAGGGTCGAGTCGCGCGAGACCCACCACTTGCGCCCGTCGCGCTCGACGACGTGCGGCGCGGCGTCGCCCCACGTCCGGTCCATGCGCGACGTGAAGGTGTCGGGCGGCAGGTAGATCAGGTCCATGTGGCTATCGGCCGACATCACTCGAAGCGCCATCGCCGCCTCCTCCCCGGAACCGGTCCGCGCGGCCGGAAGTCCACGGGTGGCAGGAGCGTAGTCCGAGAAGCCCGCGGAACGCAAGCGCGCGACAGAGTGGCAGGAAACCGCCCCCCGCTGTCAGCCTGACTACCGATGATCCGGCGCCGCCGCCCGCGCGTCAGCATCGGGTAAAACCTGCAATTTCGGGGTCCGTGGCCCCGCGGAGACGGGTCGCGCCGAAGGCACACGAGCGCTCTGCGTGCACTCGTCGTGCCGTCGCCGAGGGCGTCCCGTCGCGGGACGCGCCTGTAGAATGGCGCGGTGAGGTTCCCGCACGGGCTGCGCGCGCTGAACCACGGCGAGTACCGTCGGTTCTACGCGGCGCAGCTCGTCGCGACGATCGGCAGCTGGATGCAGACGGTCGCGCAGGCGTGGCTCGTGCTCCAGCTCACCGGCTCGCCCTTCAAGCTCGGCCTCATCGCGACGCTCCAGTTCTCGCCCGTGCTGCTCTTCGCCGTCGTCACGGGCGCCGTCGCCGACCGCCTGCCGAAGCGCCGGCTGCTCGTCGTCACGCAGACGACGCTCGCCTGCCAGGGGCTGATGCTCGGCGCGCTCGCCGCGACGGGCCTCGTCGAGTACTGGCACGTCGCGGTGCTCGGTCTCCTGCTCGGATTCGCCAACGTCTTCGACCAGCCGGCGCGGCAGTCGTACGTGATGGACATGGTCGGCAAGGACGACGTGGCGAGCGCGGTCGCGCTGAACTCCGCCGCCTTCAACGCCGCGCGCATCGTGGGCCCGGCGGTGGCGGGCGTCGTCATCGGCCGCTTCGGCGTCGTGCCCGCCTTCTTCGTGAACAGCGCGGGCCTCCTCGGGGTGATCGTCACGCTGCTCCGCCTCGAGTCGCCCGGGCTGCCCACGACCGCCGCGCGCGCCTCGATGCTCGCGGAGATCGGCGAGGGCCTGCGCTACGCGCGGCGGACGCCCCGCCTCGTGCTCGCGCTCGCCCTCGTGCTGATCGTGAGCCTCTGCGTCTTCAACTTCAGCGTCTACGTGCCGCTCCTGGCGCGGACGGTCCTCGGCCTCGGCGCCGAGGGGTTCGGCTTCCTCATGGCCGCGCTCGGCGTCGGCGCCGTCACCGGCGCACTGAGCGTGGGGATGCTCGGCTCGCGCGAGCCGGGGCTCGTCCAGCTGTTCGCCTCGGCGATGGTCGCCTTCGCGGCGCTCCTCGGCCTCGCGGCGACGCGGCACGTCTGGATGGCGGTGCCGCTCCTGTTCGTCACCGGCTACTGCGGCATCGTGCTGATGGCGAGCTGTAACACGTCGATGCAGCTCCGCGCGCCGGACGCGCTGCGCGGGCGCGTCATGAGCCTCTACACGTGGGTGTCGGGCGGCGTGTTCCCGATCGGCGCGTTCCTGGTCGGCACGATCTCGCAGTGGTGGGGCGTCTCGGCCGCGTTCCTCTGCAACGGCGTGCTCGGCCTCGCGGTGCTCGCCGCGATCATGCTCTGGTGGCGGCTGCGCCGCGACCGGGGCGATCCGCGCTAGCGTTTCGTCGCGTACCCCTTCTGCTGGAGCGCCTCCGTGATCTCGCCGAGGATCGCCGGGTCGTCAATCGTCGCCGGCATCGTGTACGCCTGGCTGTCGGCGATCCGCTTCATCGTGCCGCGCAGGATCTTGCCCGAGCGCGTCTTCGGCAGGCGCTCGACGACCAGCGCCGTCCGGAAACTGGCGACCGGGCCGATGCGCTGACGCACCAGCGCAACAGCCTCTGCCGCGATCGCGTCGGCCGGCCGGTTGACCCCGGCCTTCAGCACCAAGAGGCCGAGCGGCACCTGCCCCTTCAGCGCATCGGCGACCCCCATCACGGCGCATTCGGCGACGTCGGGATGGGCCGCCAATACCTCCTCCATGCCGCCGGTCGACAGCCGGTGGCCGGCGACATTGATGATGTCGTCGGTGCGGGTCATCACATGGATGTAGCCGTCCCGGTCGATCAGGCCGGCATCGGCAGTCTGGTAATAGCCGGGATAGGCGCTGAGGTATGATTCGACAAATCGCTCGTCCTGCTGCCACAACGTCGGCAAGGCGCCGGGCGGCAACGGCAGTTTGATCGAGAGGGCGCCGATCTCGCCCGGCTTCATCTCCCGCGCCTCCCCGACCGCATCGGCTTCCAACACGCGCACATCCCAGCCCGGCACGGCGCGGGTGCACGAGCCATGCTTGACCGGCAGGTGTTCGATGCCGAGGCAGTTGGCGCCGATCGGCCAGCCGGTCTCGGTCTGCCACCAATGGTCGATCACCGGCACCTTGAGTTGCTCTTCCGCCCAGGCGACGGTCGGCGGATCGGCGCGCTCGCCGGCGAGGAACAATGCCCGGAACCGGCTGAGGTCGTATTTCCGGATCAACAGGCCGTCCGGATCCTGCTGCCTGACGGCGCGGAACGCCGTCGGCGCGGTGAACAGCACGCGGACATCGTGCTCGGCGATGACCCGCCAGAGCGCACCGGCATCGGGAGTGCCGACCGGCTTTCCCTCATACATGACCGAGGTGCAGCCATAGATCAGCGGTGCGTAGACCGTATAGGAATGGCCGACCGCCCAGCCGATGTCCGAGGCGGCCCAGTATGCCTCGTCGGGCTCGACGGCGTAGACGTGGCGCATCGACCAATGGAGCGCGACGGCGTGGCCGCCATTGTCGCGCACGACGCCTTTCGGGATGCCGGTCGTGCCCGAGGTGTAGAGGATGTAGAGCGGATCGGTGGCCAGCAACGGCACGCAATCGGCCGAGCGCGCCGCCGCCTCCAGCTCGTGCCAGTCATGGTCGCGCCCGGCGACCAGCTCGGCCTGGCACATCGGCCGCTGCAGCACGACGCAGGCCGTCGGCTTCGAGCGCGCCTCGGCGATCGCCGCGTCGAGCAGCGGCTTATAGGGGATGACCCGGTTGACCTCGATCCCGCACGAGGCCGAGAGGATGACCCGAGGCGTCGCATCGTCGATGCGGGTCGCCAGCTCATGTGCCGCAAAGCCGCCGAACACGACGGAATGCACCGCGCCGATCCGTGCGCAGGCGAGCATCCCGATAGCCGCCTCGGGCACCATCGGCATGTAGACCAGGACGCGGTCGCCGGTCTTGACGCCGAGCCCGGAGAGTACGCCGGCAAACCGCGCCACCCGGTCGCGCAATTCGCGATAGGTGAAGCGCTCGATCTGCCCGGTCACCGGGCTGTCCCAGATCAGCGCGAGCCGCTCGCCGCGGCCGGCCACGACGTGGCGGTCGAGCGCGTTCCAGCAGGTGTTGAGCCGCGCTCCCGAAAACCAGCGGTAAAACGGCGGTCGGCTGTCGTCGAGCACCCGGTCCCAACGCCGCTCCCAATCGATCGCCTCGGCCATCTCGGCCCAGAATGCCTCGGGCTCGGCCAGCGAGCGGCGGTAGGTCTCGGCATAGCCCGTCATGGCGCCCCTCACCAATTTGCCGACGATACTCCGCCGACAGCCCGGTCTTGCCAAGCGGCTCGACACTCCCTGCCATCTCGGCGGAGAATATGTGCCAAAGACGCGGCGATCGGAGGCACGGGGAGGTGATCCATGAGCACGGTCGAGCAAGGGAAACCGATCGTTCATTTTGTCGGCAGCATTCCGTTGCCCGATGCCGAAACGGTGTTCCGCA
>DATFVL010000031.1 GCA_035260325.1 Candidatus Methylomirabilota bacterium
CGCGACCTGCCCGTGAAGGTCGCCACGAAGATGCTGTTCGGCGCGATGGACCAGCTGGCGACCTCGTGGGTCCTCGGCAAGCGCGCCTACCGCCTCACCGACGCCGCCGAGCCCGTGGCCACCATCTTCCTCAAAGGAGTCTCGACCGATGCCGTATGAGACGCTCCTGTTCGAGCGCGAGGAGGGGTTCGTGGTCGTCACGCTGAACCGCCCGCCGGCCAACGCGATCAACGAGAAGGTCGTGACCGAGCTGAACGACGCGCTCAATGCCGTCGAGCACGACGACGCGGTGCGCGCCGTCATCATCACCGGCGCGGGCGACCGGATCTTCTGCGGCGGCGCCGACCTGGGCTCGGCGTTCTCGGGCGGCAGCGTGGACGTGTTCATCCGCTTCGGCAACAGCGTCATGCGGAAGCTCGAGCGCTTCCCGAAGCCGGTGATCGCCGCGGTCAACGGCCACGCGACCGGCGGCGGCTGCGAGATCGCCATGGCCTGCCACTTCCGGCTCCTCAAGGAGACGGCGAAGATGGGGCAGACCGAGTCGAACCTCGGCATCATCCCGGGCTACGGCGGCACGCAGCGGCTGCCGCGCCTGATCGGGCGGACCAAGGCGCTCGAGTTCCTCATCCTCGGCACCCTCATTCCCGCGCCGGAGTGCCTCGCGCTCGGCCTCGTCAACCGGCTCTCGAAGGAGGGCGAGACGCTCAACGACGCCAAGGCGCTGGCGCGCCAGCTCGCCCGGCGCGCGCCGATCGCCACGCGGCTCCTCATCGAGGTCGTGGACGACGGCCTCGAGGCGCCGATCGACAAGGCGAGCGACATCGAGGTGCGCGCGTTCCTCAAAACGCTCAGGACCGAGGACGCCGCGGAGGGGATCCAGGCCTTCTTCGGCAAGCGCGAACCCAGCTTCAAGGGGAAGTAGCGGTGGACCTCGGCATTCGCGACCGCGTCGCCCTCGTCACCGGCGGCGCGCGGAGCCTCGGGAAGGCCGACGCGGTGACCCTCGCGGGCGAGGGCTGCAAGGTCGCGATCGTGGATCTTAACGCCGAGGGCGCGGCGGAGACCGCCGGGGAGATCGAGAAGGCGGGCGGCCGCGCGCGGGGTTACGCGTGCGACATCCGCGAGAGCGGGGCGGTGCAGGAGGTCGTCGCGCGCGTCGAGCGGGACCTCGGGCCGGTGGACATCCTCGTGAACAACGCCGGGATGATCTACACCGTCGGCCAGCTCAAGGACATGCGCGACGAGGACTGGGAGCTGAACCTCTCCGTGAACCTCACCGGGACCTTCAAGATGACGCGGGCGGTCTTTCCGGGCATGCGCGAGCGGCGCTGGGGCCGGATCGTCTGCATGGCCTCGATCGCGGGGCTCATGGGCGGCTTCGGCCAGACCGCCTACGCGACGACCAAGATCGGCGTCATCGGCTTCGCCAAGTCGGTCGCCCTCGAGGGCGCGCGGTACAACGTCACCTGCAACGCGGTCGCGCCCGGCATCATCGCGCCGAACGCGCGGCTCTCGCCGCTGTACGAGCGCATGGTCAAGCGGGTGGCGATGCAGAAAGAGGGCGAGCCCGAGGACGTCGCCTGGGCCGTCGCGTTCCTGTGCTCGGAGCGCGCGCGGTACATCACGGGCACGGTGCTGACCGTGACCGGGGGAATGGACCTCTTCACGTTTTAGCGGCCGAACGTCGGGTGAAATCTTCGAAAATAGGAGGGCAAGCATGCCGACGGTGAAAGAGACCTTCGATCTGATGGCGGGCCGGTTCCGCGCCGACAAGGCGGCGGGCACGAGCGCGGTGATCCAGTACGACGTGAGCGGCGACGGCGGCGGCACCTGGCACGCCGTCATCAAGGACGGCACCTGTACCGTCAACGCCGGCGCCGCCACCGGCCCGAGCCTGACGCTCCAGATCTCGGCGCAGGACTGGCTCGACATGCTCTCGGGCAAGCAGTCCGGCCAGATGCTGTTCATGTCGGGGAAGCTCAAAGTCAAGGGCGACATGGGCCTGGCGATGAAGCTGGGCTCGATGTTCCAGATGTAGGCGCCGCGCGCGCGAGCGCCCCGGCTTGCCCGGGGCGCTCGGCCGCGAAAACCCGCGTCCCGCGCGGGCGGGATGCGATACTGACGGGCACATTCCCCGAGAGGAGCCCGGCGCACATGGGTCAGGAGCGGTTCGCCGACGTGGTCGAGCGGTTCACCGACGGGTACGCCGCGGCCGCGAGCGTGTCGCCCGAGGTCGTCAAGCGGTGGCAGGAGGAGCTCGACAGGAGCCACCGCCGCCTGCAGAACCTGCACCGGATGGTGACGAACCCGCCCGAGCCGAAGGTCGGCCAGACGCCCCGCGAGGAGATCTACCGGAAGAACAAGACGCGCCTCTACCGTTACGCGTCCTCGCGGCGCCACAAGACGCCGCTCCTGTTCGTGCCGAACCTCGGCATCAGCCGGCCGTACATCTTCGACCTGCTGCCCGGCGGGTCCTTCATCGAGCACATGACCCGCGAGGGCTTCGACTTCTACCTCCTCGACTGGGGCGTGTTCGGCCCGGAGGACAACGGCCTCACGGTCGAGGACTGCGTGACGCGGATCCTGCCCCGCATCGCGCAGGAGGTCCTCGAGTCCTCGGGGGCCGCGGAGCTCAACGTGCTCGGCTACTGCATGGGCGCGCCGATCTCGGCCTGCTTCGTCGCGACGCGCCCCGACGTCCCGGTGAAGAACTACGTCAACATGGCGGGGCCCTTCGACTTCAGCAAGGTGGGCCTCTTCGGGCTCTGGCTCAAGAAGGACTACTTCCACGTCGACCGCTTCGTGGACACGCTCGGTTCCGTCCCGGCGGACATGGTCAAGGCGGGCTTCAAGCTCATCAAACCCACCATGGATCTCTCCACGAACCTGAACCTCTGGTGGAACCTGTGGAACGACACGTACGTGGAGGGCTTCCAGGCGCTCAACAAGTGGGCGAACGAGTACGTGGCCTTCCCGGGCGAGTTCTTCCGCCAGTGGGTGCGCGACTTCTACCAGGAGAACAAGCTCTACCGGGGCGAGCTCGTCATGGGCGGCCGCCCCGTGCGCCTCGCGGACATCACGTGCCCGGTCTTCGTCGTCGGCGCCAAGGAGGACTACATCGCGCCGCCCGAGTGCGTCCGGGCCCTCATCGACGCCGTCGGGAGCCGCGAGAAGGAGTACGTCGAGCTGCCGGGCGGCCACATCTCGCTCATCGCGGGCCGCGGCGCCGCGCTCCACTGCTGGCCCAAGGTCTCCGGCTGGCTCGCCCCGCGCTCCTGACGCCCGTCCCGGCGTCGCCAAACTTCTTGACGCGGAGCGTCAGGCAACGGTAGCATGGCATCGAGAGGGTGAGCCATGGCTGACAGCGGCGCGAACCAGCTGTTCGAGCTCTGGAAGAAGCAGCTCGAGGAGGGCACCCAGGCCTGGACCCGGCTGGTCACCCAGGCCCCCGCCGCCGCCCCGCCCATCGACCCCTTCGCGTTCTGGCGCCCGGTGCTCGACCAGGGGCTCCAGGCGTGGGCGAGGCTCTTCGCCCAGAGCCCGGCGAGCCCCGACATGCTCGGCCAGTGGAAGCAGTTCCTCGACCAGTGGATCGAGGCGTGGTCGAAGGTGCTCGGCCAGGCGATGAGCACCGAGCAGTTCGCGAAGCTCATGGGCCAGTCGCTCGATCAGATGCTGGTGTCGCAGGCCCCGCTGAAGAAGGCCGTGGACCAGAACGTCGAGCAGGCGCTGCAGGCGCTCAACCTGCCGTCACGGAGCCAGCTGACGGCGGTCGCCCGGCAGATCGTCGAGCTCGAGGACCGCCTCGAACGTCTCGAGGACATGCTCGGCGCGCTGGTGCGGCGCCTCGACAAGGAGCCCCGATGATCGGCAAGACGATCCAGGAGCTCACGCCCGGAGACCACGCGGAAATCGCGCAGGCGGTCACCCCGGAGCAGATCGCGAGCTTCATCGACGCGGTCGGCGACTTCAATCCGGTGCACAGCGATGCGGCGTACGCCGCGACCACGCCCTTCAAGGAGCCGATCGCGCCGGGCATCTACACGGCCGGCCTCGTCTCGGCGGTCATCGGGACGCGCCTGCCGGGCCCGGGCGCGATCTACGTCTCGCAGTCGCTCCGGTTCACGAAGCCGGTGAAGGCCGGCGACACGATCACGGCGCGCGTGGAGGTCGTCGAGGTCGTCCGCGAGCGGAACCGGATCCGCCTCCAGACGACCTGCACCAACCAGCGGAACGAAGAGGTGCTCTCGGGCGAGGCGTGGGTCATGCCGTCGCGGGCGCCGATCGTCTACGACGAGGAGCGCCGCGCTGCCGCATCGCTCGCGCGCCTCGCGCTCCAGCCGTGGTCGTGGGCCGCCCAGGCGATGACCGCCTGGGCGACGATGGTCACATCAACAGCCCGCCGTTGATCGAGAGCTCGGCCCCGGTGATGTAGTCGCCGTCGGTCGAGACGATGTAGCAGACGGCCCGCGCGATCTCCTCCGCCGTCCCGAACCTCTTCAGCGGGATCTGGGCGAGCAGCTTCTCCTTCACCTTGTCGGGGATCCCCTGGATCATCTCGGTCTCGATGAACCCCGGCGCGATCGCGTTGACCGTCACGCCCTTGCCGGCGAGCTCCTTGGCCAGGGACTTCGTGAACGCCGCGACGCCCGCCTTCGACGCGGCGTAGTTGGCCTGGCCGAAGTTGCCGATCTGGCCGATGACCGAGGTCATGTTCACCACGCGGCCGTAGCTCCGCTGGAGCATCTGGTCGATGAAGACCTTGGTGCAGTTGAACACGCCGTCGAGGTTGATCGCGAGCACCTTCCGCCACGACGCGTGGTCCATCTTCACGAACGTCTTGTCGGAGTTGATGCCGGCGTTGTTGACCAGGATGTCGAGGTGGCCGAACTCCTTGAGGACCTCCTGGGCCATCCGGAAGGTGTCGGGATAGTCCGCCACGTCGGCCTGGGCCAGCATGGCGCGCCGTCCGAGCTTCCGGACGCGCTCCGCGACGTCCTTCGCGGCGGTCTCGCTCGACACGTAGTTCACCGCGACGTCGGCGCCCTCCTCGGCGAGGGCCAGCGCCACGGCGCGACCGATTCCGCGGGACCCTCCGGTGACGAGCGCGGTGCGCCCCTTGAGCTTCATGCGAGCCTCCTCTGCGCGGTGGAGCGCCAGTCTAGCACGCGGGGCGTCGTGGGCCCTTGACGCGGAGTGTTAAGCCATTCATGATTGCCGAGAGGGGAATCCCCCAGAGGAGCGTTATGGCGTACGTCATCAAGCGGTACTCGAATAGGAAGCTCTACGACACGCAGGAGAGTCGGTACGTGACGCTCGAAGAGATCGAGGAGATGATCCGGGCGGGCAAGGAGATCTCGGTGGTGGACGCGGCGTCCGGCGAGGACCTCACCGCGGTGACGCTCACGCAGATCATCCTCGAGAACCAGCGCAACCATCGGAGCGGCCTGCCGACCGCCTTTCTCCACCAGCTCATCAAGCACGGCGAGGCGTGGCAGGAGTTCGTCCAGCGGTCCATGAAGTCGAGCCTGGAGGGGGTCGTCTCGAACCAGCGCGAGATGGAGCGCGTGTTCCAGGAGTGGGCGAGCCGCTCCGGGTGGGGCGCCATGATGCCCAGCGCCGCCCGCGCGGAGGCGAAGCGCGACGGCGAGCCCGAGGCCGATCGGCTGCGCGAAGAGGTGGCGTCGCTGCGCGAGCGGCTCCGCTCGCTCGAAGAGCGTCTCGAGAAGCGGAAGAGCCAGGCGAAATAGAACGGCCCGGCGGGTTTTCGAGCCGCGCCCCGGGTTTCCCGGGGCGTGTGCGAGCGCCGGGGGGTATGGGGGGCCCTTCGAGGCCCCCCATGTTTTCAGTTCTGCGCGTACACGTCCTTCAGCTTGGCCACGACGGCCGTGTAGCTCTCCTGGATGCCCTTGCCCGCCTGCTCCGCCGAGGTCTGAAGCCGCTCGGCCGAGCGGGTCACCGCCTGGGCGCCCGTCTCGAGGATCTTGAACACTTTCTGGGCGCCGTCCACGCTGTCGGCGACGGCCTTCTGGTAGAACTGGACCGGGTCCTTCGCGCCGTTCTGCCACGCCGCCTGCCAGCGGAGGGCGGCCGCCTGCGAGTCCTTCAGGGCCTCGATCATGGTCTGCTGGAGCTCCGCGTAGAGCCGGACGCTCTCCTTCGCGCTCGCGGCGCCGAACTCGACCACCTCGCGCAGCACGCGCTGGTTGGCGTCGGCCCACACCGTCATCGTCTCCACCGCCTTGCCGGTCACCTGGCCGAACAACTCCTGGGTCTTCTTCTCGTCGATCATCGGGACCTCCTCCTGCGCTTTGCGCTTCGTCCTGGTCGTCCTGGGTTCGCCATGCGCGTCGCCCTTTCACGAGAGAGCATAACGCGACGCGTTATCGGAGTCAAGATAAATTCGCGCATTGCGTTATGCCTGTCGTGCTAGGGTCTCTAACCCTTTGAAATTGATGAGTTAGGGGGAACAATCATGGCTACCGATACACTCGCGCGCCTGTTCTGGGACCGGGTGGAGAGAAGCGCGGGCCGGCCCGCGCAGTCGTTCAAGCAGGGAGCCGGGTGGAAGACGCTCACCTGGCGCGAAGTTGGCGGGATCGTGCGGGAGGTCGCCCTCGGGCTCATCGCGGTCGGCCGCCAGAAGGGCGAGCGCGTCGCGCTCCTGTCGACGAGCCGCGCCGAGTGGGTCCAGGCCGACTTCGCGATCTTCAGCGCTGGCTGCGTCACGGTGCCGATCTATCCGACCTACCCGCCGGACCTCATCGCCTACGTGGTCAACGACTCGGAGGCGAAGACCCTGATCGTCGAGGACGCGGCCCAGCTCGCCAAGGCCCTGGAGGTGCGGGAGAAGATGCCGGGGCTCGAGCAGATCGTCGTCATCGCGGGCTACGACGCGCCGCAGCCGCCGAAGATGGTGCTGACGTGGGAGACGCTGCGCCGGCTCGGCCGCGAGGGTGAAGCCGCGCACAAGTCCACGCTCGCCGAGCGCGTGGGGGGGACCCGGTCCGAGGAGCTCGCGACGATCGTCTACACGTCGGGCACGACGGGGCCGCCGAAGGGCGTCGTGCAGACCCACGGCAACCACATCGCCGCCGTCAACGCGTCGATGCAGGCGACGCCGATGGAAGAGGGCTACGTCCACCTCCTCTTCCTTCCGCTCGCCCATTCGTTCGCGCGGCTCGAGTCGTTCCTGGGCGTGGCCCACGGCCTCACGACCGCGTTCGCCGAGAACCTCGACAAGCTGCGCGACAACCTCCCCGAGGTGCGCCCGCACTTCATCTGCAGCGTGCCGCGCGTCTTCGAGAAGGTCTACGCGGGCGTCCTCGCCGCGGCGGAGGCGGGCTCGCCGGCGAAGCGGAAGATCTTCCAGTGGGCGCTCTCGGTGGGACGCGAGGTGAGCCGCTACCAGCAGCGCGGCCAGCCCGTGCCCTTCGGGCTCGAGCTCCGGCGGAAGATCGCCCACAAGCTCGTCTTCTCGAAGCTCCACGCGCGGCTCGGCGGGCGCCTCCTCTGGGGCGTCTCGGGCGGCGCGCCGCTCGCGCGCGACATCGCCGAGTTCTTCCATGCCGCCGGCATCCTGATCCTCGAGGGCTACGGGCTCACGGAGACGTGCCCGGCGCTCACGTTCAACCGGCAGGACAAGTACAAGTTCGGCTCGGTGGGCCAGGCGCTCCCGGGCGTCGAGCTCAGGATCGCCCCGGACGGCGAGATCCTCGCGCGGGGGCCCAACATCGCGACGCGCGGCTACTTCAAGCAGCCCGACGCGACGAAGGAGGTCTTCGAGCCGGACGGCTGGTTCCACACGGGCGACATCGGCCGGCTCGACGAGGACGGCTTCCTCTTCATCACCGACCGGAAGAAGGACCTGATCGTCACCGCGGGCGGCATGAACATCGCGCCGCAGAACATCGAGAACATGCTGAAGGCCGATCCGTTCATCAGCCAGGTGATGGTCTACGGCGACCGGCGGCCGTACCCGGTGGCGCTCATCACGGTGAGCCCGGAGGAGCTCAACAAGTTCGCCCACGAGCACGGGATCCTCGTCACGGACGCGGCGGTGCTCGCCAAGCACCCCAAGATCGTCGAACGCGTGGGCCGCACGGTCGAGGAGAAGAACACCCAGCTCCAGTCCTACGCCAAGATCAAGAAGTTCGCCGTGCTTCCCGTCGACTTCTCGCTCGACGGCGGGGAGCTCACCCCCACGCTCAAGGTGAAGCGCAAGGTCGTGGCCAACAAGTACATGAGCGTGCTGGACGAGCTCTACCGCTGATGGAGGCGGCAGGCTGACGCTCGCGGGCCGGGTCGCCGTCGTCACGGGCGCCTCCCGAGGGCTCGGGCGGGCGATCGCCCAGGCGCTCGCGGGCGCGGGCGCGGACGTGGCGCTGGCCGGGCGCTCGAAGAAGGACCTGGACGACACCGCGGCGCTCGTCCGGCAGGGCGGGCGCCGCGCGCTCGTCGCGCCGACCGACGTCGCAGCCTACGCCGAGGTCGAGGCGCTCATGCGCCGGGCGGTCCAGGAGCTCGGCCGCCTCGACATCGTCGTGAACAACGCGGGCGTCGCCCGGGTCGCGCCGCTCGCCGAGATGACGCCCGAGGACTGGCGCTTCATGGTGGACGTGAACCTCACGGGCGTCTTCAACGGCTGCCGCGCCGCGGCGCCCCACCTGATCGCGCAGAAGTCCGGCAAGGTGATCAACGTCGCGTCCGTGCTGGGGCACGTGGGGCTGCCCGGCTACACGGTCTACGGCGCGACCAAGGGCGGGGTGATCGCCCTCACGAGGGCGCTCGGCGTCGAGTGGGCGCGCCACGGGATCCAGGTGAACGCGATCGCCCCCGGGTGGTTCGCGACCGACATGACGGATCCCGCGTTCTCGGACCCGAGGATCAACGAGCGGCTGACGCGCGACATCCCGATGCGACGGATCGGCAGGCCCGAGGAGATCGGGCCGCTGGCGGTCTATCTGGCGTCCGACGCGTCGGCTTTCATGACGGGACAGACGGTCTTCCTCGACGGCGGCCACTCGGCGGGGTAGTCGTAAGCCCTTGAAATACAAAGTTTGATCCAGCCGAGGGTGCTCCTGTAGATTGTCAGCCATGAGGGCCGCCGTCCTCCACGGTCCGCGCGACCTGCGGGTCCAAAGCGCCCCGGCGCCCGAGCCCGGCGCCGGCGAGGCGCTCGTCCGCGTCACGCTCGCGGGCCTCTGCGGGACCGACCACCGCATCTTCACGGGCGAGCGCCCGGTCCGTTATCCGCGCGTGATGGGTCACGAGATGGTCGGCCGGCTCGCGGCGACCGGTGAGCGCGTGGTGGTCGAGCCGAACTTCGCCTGCGGCGTGTGCCCGCTCTGCCGCGAAGGGAACCGGAACCTGTGCCTCTCGCGCACCGCCGTCGGGATCGACGTGGACGGAGGCTTCGCCGAGCTCGTCCGGGTCCCGACGCGCTGCTGCTGGCCGGCGCCGGCCGCCGTCGCCGACGAGGACCTGCTGCTCACCGAGCCGCTCGCCGTCGTCGTGCGGGCGGTGAACCGCGGCGCGCCGAGAGCGGGCGAGACCGCCGCCGTGGTCGGCGGGGGGACGCTCGGCCTCCTGGCGCTCCAGGTCCTCCGCGCGCGCGGCGCGCGGGTCCTCGTCGCGAGCCGCACCGACCGGCGCCTGGCGCTCGCGGGCGAGCTCGGCGCCGAGGCGACCCACGCGCTCGCCGGCGGGCCGCTCGACGCCGCCGCGCGCCGCTTCTCGGGGCGCGAGGGCGTGGACCTCGTCGTCGAAACGGCGGGGACGGCGGAGGCGGTCACCCAGGCCCTCACGCTGGTGAGGCCGGGCGGGCGCGTCGTCCTGACCGGGCTTCCCCACGAGCCGACCGCCGTCGCCTTCTTCAGCGTCGTGCGGCGCGAGGTGACGATCACCGGCTCGATGATCTACCAGGACGAGTTCCCCGAGGCGCTGCGCCTCATCGCGGCGGGCGCGGTCCGGACGCGCCCGCTCGTCACCCATCGCTTCAAGCTCGACATGATCCGCGACGCGTTCACCGCGCACGCCGACCCGAGCTCGATCAAGGTCGCCCTGGAGATCTGATGGCCTACGCCATCATCAACAAGATCCGCATGCACTACGAGGTCAGCGGCGCGGGCGCCCCCGTGCTCCTGATCAGCGGCCTGTCGGCGCCGGCGGTGAACTGGGCCCTCCAGGCCAAGGCGCTCGCCCGCCACTTCCAGGTCGTCGTCTTCGACAACCGCGGGGTGGGGGAGACGGACCTGCCGCCCGAGCCCGTCTACACGACGGGTCAGATGGCCGACGACGCCGCGGCGCTCCTGCGCCACCTGAAGCTCGGCCGCGCCCACGTCGTCGGCGCCTCGATGGGCGGCACCATCGCCCAGGAGCTGGCGCTCCGCCACCCGCGGCTCGTGCGCTCGCTGACGCTGCTCTGCACCTGGGCGGAGGGTGACGCGCGCTTCCTGCACACGATCGAGGCGTGGACGTCGCTCGCGTACCGCGTCCCGATCGAGGAGCGCTACCGCTACGTGTTCTACCCGTGGATCTTCTCGCCCGAGTTCCTCGCGAAGAAGGAGAACGTCGAGACCGCGTTCCAGCGCTCCATGGCCTACCCGCACCAGACCAAGGCGGAGGCGATCGAGCGGCAGGCGCGCGGGATCCTGGCCTGGAACGGGACGCGTGCGAAGCGGCTCTCCGCGATCCGCGCCCCGACCCTCGTCATGGTCGGCCGGGACGACGTCCTGACGCCCCCGGCCTTCTCGAAGGACCTCGCCACGCGCATTCGCCGCGCGCGGCTCGTCGTCCTGCCGGGCGGCCACGGCTTCTTCCTCGAGAACCCGGACCAGGTCAACCGCACGATCCTGCGCTTCCTCAAATCGGTGCGCTCGAAGTAGGACCGGGCGGGCCGGCGTGAGGACCGGTCAGTCGAGCGCCACGAGATCGAAGGCGGGCGCGAACGGATTGAGGAAGCGTACCCCCTCGAGGACCCGCTCGTGCGCGAAGTCTTCGCTGAGGACCAACGGAATCTGATTGAGGCGCGCGGTGGCCCAGAGCTGCGCGTCCCAGTACGGGAGCCGGTGGCCGGACGCGCCCCGAGTCGCCTCGAGGACGATGAGCGGGGTCACCGGCAGCACGGGCCACGCCGCCGCGAGGGCGACGAT
>DATFVL010000032.1 GCA_035260325.1 Candidatus Methylomirabilota bacterium
TGCGCTCCCTCGAAGTGGGAAGGACGCGAGCGGGGAGCTTGGGATGTCTCGCGCGCTTCTGGCGAGCTTGTAGGGCTCTCCAATGAAGGGCAAAGAGTCGGCAAAGTCGAAAAAATCGGTCTTCTACCGCGAGGAGTTAGCCACGCGCGGTGAATGTCTCATTCACCCTGGTTCCGACGTGACTTTGCTCTTTCTTTGCTCTCACTCCCCGTCGTCACGGGTCGGCATGGTCTTCCCGACTGTCCAGAGGTAGACTGCAACCGCGCGAAAACACACGATGACGACTCACGGCGACGTTCGCGCGGGAGCACTGTTTTGAACTTCGACTTCACCGAGCGGGAAGAGGCGTTTCGCAAGGAGGTCCGGCGCTGGCTCGAAGCCAACCTGCCGGACGACCTCCGCGGCCGCGCCTTCGCGTCCTCGCGCGCCGGGCTCGACGAGGTCCGGAGGCTCCGCGCCTGGCAGAAGACGATGCACGCGGCGGGCTACGTCGGGATGGACTGGCCCCGCGAGTTCGGCGGACGCGGCGCGTCGATCACCGAGATGGTCATCCTCTACCAGGAAATGGCGCGCGCGGAGTCGCCCCAGCTCGTGAACCGCGGCGGCGTCTCGATGCTCGGGCCGACCCTCATGAAGCACGGGACGGTCGCGCAGCAGACGCGCTTCCTGCCGAAGATCCTCACCGCCGAGGAGCTGTGGTGCCAGGGATTCTCCGAGCCGAACGCGGGCTCGGACCTCGCCAACCTCCAGACGCGCGCCGTGCGCGAGGGGGACGCGTTCGTCGTCAACGGCCAGAAGGTCTGGACCAGCATGGCGCACGTCGCCGACTGGTGTTTTCTGCTCGTGCGGACCGATCCCGGGGCCCCCAAGCACAAGGGCATCACCTTCCTGCTCCTGGACATGAAGACCCCCGGCATCACGG
The DNA here is from genome assembly GCA_035260325.1 of Candidatus Methylomirabilota bacterium. Classification (NCBI taxonomy): domain Bacteria; phylum Methylomirabilota (SeqCode); species Candidatus Methylomirabilota bacterium. The sequence continues at coordinate 923 of DATFVL010000032.1, forward strand.
TGCGGCCGCTCCGCCAGCTCACGGGCGAGGCCGAGTTCAACGAGGTCTTCTTCGACAACGTCCGCGTGCCGGCCGAGAACCTCGTCGGGAAGCTGAACGAAGGCTGGAGCGTCGCGATCACCACGCTCGCCTACGAGCGGGACCTCCTGACCTTCATCCGGCACATCTCGCTGCGCAACGCCCTCCACCGGCTCGTCGGGCTCGTCCGGCAGCACAAAAAGAGCGCCGACCCGATCGTGCGCCAGAAGGTCGCCGGCCTCTGGATCGGCGAGCAGGCGCTCGCGCTCAACGGTTACCGGACCCTGACGAAGATCCTGCGCGGCGGCGCGCCCGGGCCCGAGGGCTCGACGTCGAAGCTCTTCTGGAGCCAGGTGGACCAGGACCTCGCCGAGGTCGCGACCGAGGTGATCGGCCCGTACTCCCAGATCGCCCACGGTTCTCCCTGGGCGCCCGACGAGGGCCAGTGGGAGTTCTACGAGCTCCTCGCGCGGGCGAGCGGCATCCGCGCCGGCACCTCCGAGATCCTCCGCAACATCCTCGCCGAGCGCGTGCTCGGCCTGCCGAAGGACTGACGCCATGAGTGATCTGCTCTACGACGTGAAGGACAAGATCGCGACGATCACGCTGAACCGGCCCGACAAGCTCAACGCGTTCACGGCCGACATGATCGACGGGTGGTCGAAGGCGCTCGCGGCGGCCCAGGCCGACGAGAGCGTGAACGTCGTCATCGTCACGGGCACCGGGCGCGCCTTCTGCTCGGGCGGTGACGTCGGTCGCATGCGGCAGGGCGAGCCGACCGCGCTCGACGGGAAGAACTCGCTCTGGGAGGGCGTCCACCGAGTGCCGAAGACGCTGGAGGCGATGGACAAGCCGGTCATCGCCATGGTCAACGGGCTCGCGGTCGGCGCGGGCATGGGCATGTGCGTCATGTGCGACATGCGGGTGGCGGCGGAGTCGGCGCGCTTCTCGACGGGCTACGTGAAGGTGGGGCTCGTCCCGGGCGACGGCGACACGTATTTCCTGCCGCGCCTGGTCGGCGCCGCCAAGGCCCTCGAGCTCCTGTGGACCGCCGACTTCATCGAGGCACGGGAGGCCCACCGGCTCGGCATCGTTCAGCGCGTGGCGCCGGACGCCGAGCTCAGGGACGTCACGTACGCACTCGCGCGCCAGATCGCCGAGGGCCCGCAGATCCCGATCCGCATGATCAAGCGCCTCGTCTACCAGAGCCTCAGGCTCGACCTCAGGACGCACCTCGACCTCGTCAGCTCGCACATGTCGATCGTGCGCCAGACCGCCGACCACGCCGAGGGCGTGGCCGCCTTCAAGGAGAAGCGGCCGCCGAAATTCTCGGGGCGCTGAGCCTCTAGCGCGGCTGCAGCACCATCTGCGTCTGGATCACGAGCGCGAGCAGGCGCCCGGAGGCGTCGGTCACGCGGGTCTGCCAGACCATGGTCGTGCGGCCGCGGTGGAGCGGCGTCGTCTCCCCGCGCACGGTGCCGTCGCGCCCGGCGGCGAAGAAGTTGGTCTTCGACTCGAGCGTCGTGGTCGACGCGCCGGGCGGGAGATTGAGGAACGTCGCCGTCGCGCCCAGCGTGTCGGCGAACGCCATGATCGCGCCCCCGTGGAGCGCGCCGCCCAGCGTTCGGAGGTCGTCCCGGATCTCGAGCTCGGCGACGAGCCGGTCCTGCGCCGCCTCGGTGTACCGGATGCCGATGAGTCCGGGCAGATATTTCTGTTGAAGCGCCGTCAGCTCGGCGGGATCGATCGTCACGGTGCCTTCCTCCTAGACCGGCGAGTAGCCGCGGTACTCCATCTGCGCCGCGATCTTCTGGCGGGCCTCCGCGCCCCAGAACTTCTCGACGAGGTAGAGGCCGAGATCGAGCGAGGAGGCGACGCCGCCCGCGGTCACCACGCGGCCTTCGTCCACGATGCGCCGGTCCGTGACCACCTCGCGGCAGAGCGGGCGCAGAAGGTCGTAGGCGCGGTGGTGGGTCGTCGCCCTGAGGTCCTTCAAGTAGCCCGCGCGGCCGAGCAGGAGCGCGCCCGTGCACACGGAGGCCAGCGGGCGCTCACCGCCCCAGGACCTCAGGTAGTCGAGCAGGCGGCGGTCGTCCGCGAGCGCGCGCGTGCCGAACCCGCCGGGCACGTAGAGGAGGTCGAAGCCGCCGAGGTCCTCGTAGACGGAGTCGGGCTTCACCACGAGCCCGGTCTCGTCGGCGATCTCCGGCTCGGTGCCGATGATGCGGTGGCTCACGCCCGGATCCACCGACATCGTGGCGACGCGCCGCAGGGCGTCGTACGCGCCGACGAAGTCGAGGAACGTGAGCCGCGGGAAGACGAGGAACGCGATCCGCTTGACGGCCATCGCCGCGTCAGGCCGGCTTGACCGAGGCCTTGTGGCGCTGGGCGAGGGCCTGGTAGCCCTCGGGGTTCGCGTGCACCCAGTGCTCCGCCGGCGTGCCCGCGAGCGGACCGCGGACCTTGGCCGGCGCGCCGAGCGCGAGGGTGCCGTCGGGGATCTCGGTCCCCGGCGTCACCAGGGCGCCCGCGGCGACCATCGCCCGCGCGCCGATCCGGGCGCCGTCGAGCACGGTCGCGCCGTTTCCGACGAGGCACTCCTCGCCGAGGAACGCCGCGTGCACCGTGCAGTTATGGCCGACCGTGGCGCCCGCGCCGATCTCGGTGCCCTGCCGCGGCGTCACGTGCACGACCGCGCAGTCCTGCACGTTCGCGCCCCGGCGGACGACGATCGGGTTGAAGTCGCCGCGCAGCACCGCGTTGTACCAGACCGACGCGTGCTCCTCGATCGTGACGTCGCCGACGAGGACGGCGGTGGGCGCGATGAACGCGGTCGGGTGCACGGTCGGGCTCTTTCCCTCGAAGCTGAACAGTGGCATGGGCTCTGCCCTCGCAGTATGCTCGAACCGGCCCCATCTTACGCGAACCCCGAGCGACGTGGAGGCTCGAATGTCCCTGCCGAGGATCGCCGCCGTCGCGACCGCGACGCCGCGCGAACGGTTCACGCAGCCGGAGCTCCTCGCGCTCGCGGGCTACGACGACGCCCGGCGCCGCGGCTTCTTCAGCCGGAGCGAGATCGAGGGACGCCACCTCTACATCGACCGCGCGACGTTCCGCCCCGGCGAGAGCGTGGACGAGCTCAACGCCCGCTTCCGCCGCGGCGCGCTCGAGCTCGGCGAGGCCGCCGCGCGCGCCGCGCTCGCCCGCGCGGGCTGGCGGCCCGCCGACGTGGACTTCTTCGCGACGACGACCTGCACCGGCCGGCTCACGCCGAGCCTCGACGCCCACCTGATCGGCCGCCTCGCGCTCCGGCGCGACGTCCAGCGCGTCCACGTCGGGGACACGGGCTGCGCGTCGGCGATGGTGGCGCTGCAGCAGGCGTGGAACCACCTCCAGGCGTTCCCGGGCCGGCGCGCGCTCGTGCTCGCCGTCGAGATCTGCTCCGCGGCGTACTTCCTCGACGACCGGCTCGAGAGCGCGGTCGCGCACGCGATCTTCGCGGACGGCGCCGGCGCCCTCGCGCTCGCGACCGACGGGCCGGGGCCGTCGGTCGTCGCGCACCGCACGCTGTTCCGTCCCGAGCATCTCGACGCGATGGGGTTCGAGTACCCCGGCGGACGGCCGCGCGTGGTCCTCTCGAAGGACGTGCGGCACATCGGCGCCCAGATGATGGGCGAGATGGCGGCGCTCCTCATGGGCACGCAGGGACTCAAGCGCGAGGACATCCGCTACTGGGTGCTCCACTCCGCGGGCCGGCGGGTGATCGACCGCGCCCGGGCGCTGCTCGAGCTCGGGGAGGAGCACGTCGCGCACTCGCGCGCGGTGCTGCGGCGCTACGGCAACATGTCGTCGGCGACGATCCTCTTCGTGCTCGAGGAGATGCTGCGGCGCGAGGCGCCGGTGGACGGGGAGTGGGGGCTCATGATCGCCCTCGGCCCGGGCTTCGCCGCCGAGGGCGCCCTGCTGCGATGGTAGTGCCCCCGGCCTCGCGGACCCGGCGCCGATGATCAGAGCGGAGGGGGCGCTCGAGCTCCTCGACCGTCCCGTGAGCGCGACGGAGCGGGCGGCGTCGCTCGCCGACATCGATCGTCTGAACGCCTGGTTCGGCGGCTACGCGCTGACGCTGCGCGAGATCCGGCGCGTGGCGGCGCGCGCCCCCGCCCGCCGGCTCGTCGTGCTCGACGTGGGCGGCGGCCACGCGGCGTTCGCCGCCCGCCTCGTCCGGTGGGCGCGCCGGACCGGCCGCGCGATCCGCGTCGTGGTGGTCGAGCGCGACGCCCAGACTCTCGCGCTCGCCCGCCGGATCTGCGACGCGTACCCGGAGATCGCGCTCGTCCGCGCCGACGCCACGGCGCTGCCGTTCGCCCGGGGCGCCGCGGACGTCGTCGCGGCGTCGCTGACGCTTCACCACCTCGAGCCCGACGCGGCGGTCGCCGCGCTGCGCGAGATGGCCGCCGCCGCGCGCGGCGCCGTCGTGGTGAACGACCTCCTGCGCACGCGCCTGGCGCTCACGCTGGTGTGGCTCGCGACGCGGCTGCTGCGGTGCCACCCGATCTCGCGTCACGACGGTCCGCTGTCGGTCCGGCGCGCCTACTCGGGCGCCGAGCTCCGCGCGCTCGCCGCGCGCGCGGGGATCCGGAGGCTCGACGTCCGCGAGTATCCGGCGTTCGGGCGGCTCGTCGCGGTGACGCGGTGAGGGCGCCCGACGTCATCGTCGTCGGCGCGGGCCCGGCCGGCGCGGCGGCGGCGATCCTCCTCGCCGAGCACGGGGTCGCCGTCACGCTCCTCGACCGCGCCCGGTTCCCGCGGCCGAAGATCTGCGGCGAGTACCTGTCGCCCGAGGCGCCGCGGGTGCTGGACCGCCTCGGCGTGCTCAAGGCGGTGGACGGCCGTGCGGTGCCGCTCGCGGGCATGCGGATCACGGCGCCCGACGGCACCGAGCTCGTGGGCACGTACCGCGCGCTCGGCCGCTTTCGTCCGTACCGCGAGCACGCGATGGCGCTCCCCCGCGAGACGCTCGACGCGATCCTCGTCGAGCGGGCGCGCGCGCTCCCGATCGACGTCCGGGAGGGGACGCGGGTGACCGACGTGCTCCTCGACGGCGACCGCGTCACGGGTGTCGAGGCCGTGGACGGCGCCGGCCGCGTGCAAGCGCTCCGCGCCCCGCTCGTGATCGCCGCCGACGGCCGGGCGTCGGTGATCGCGCAGCGCCTGGGGCTCCGCCGCGAGCACCGCCTCCGGCGGATGGCGCTCGTCACCTACGTCGCCGGCCTCGAGGGCTGCCGCGATCGCGGCGAGATCTTCGTGGACCCGCCGGACTACGCGATCCTGAACCCGGTGGCGCCCGACCGGGCGAACCTGTCGCTGGTCGTGCCGCTCGGCGACGCCGCGCCCTGGAGCGCGCGCCTCGAGACCTTCTTCACCGCGCGCGCCAGGCACCTGCCGCACCTCGCCCGGCGGCTCGCGGGCGCGCGCCTCGTCGCGCCCGTGCGGGCGCTGGGACCGCTCGCGTACGAGGTGGCGCCGCCGCGCGCGGGCGGCGTCCTGCTCGTCGGCGACGCCGCGGGCTTCTTCGATCCGTTCACGGGCGAGGGGGTCTTCGCCGCGCTGCGCGGCGCCGAGCTGGCGGCCGAGACCGCGGTGCGCGCGCTCGGCGCCGGCGACTGCTCGTGCGCGGCGCTCGCCGGCTACGCCCGCGCGCGGCGGCGGGCCTTCGCGGGCAAGGAGCGCGTGACGCGCGCGCTCCAGCTCGTCGTGGCGCGCCGCCCGCTGGCCGACCTCGCCGCCCACGCGCTCGCCCGGCGCCCCGCGCTGCTCGACCTCCTGCTCGGCGTCATCGGGGACTTCGTCCCACCGCGCGCGCTCCTCCGCGGGCTCCTGCGCTAGAATCCCTGCCCGGGAGGGCGAGGGATGGCCAGCCGGTCGGACAACCTGCCGCGCCGCTTCGCGCGGATCTACACCGCGGCGATCACGGACGTGATGGACGAGCTGGGTCTCCATCGCCAGACGCTGCCCGCGGCGATCCAGCCGCTCACCGCCGGCATGCGTGCCGCGGGCTACGCCTTCACGGCGCGCGGCCGGCCCCACCGCGGGACGCCGCGCGAGCGTGACGAGACCCTCCGCCGGTTCCTCCGAATGCTGGGCGCGGTGCCGGCCGACTCGGTGCTGGTGCTCGCCGCCAACGACAGCGTCGCGGCCCACTTCGGTGAGCTCAGTGCGTCGTGGTTCCGCGCCCGCCGGGTGCGCGGCGCGGTGATCGACGGCGCGACGCGCGACACCGCGTCCATCGCGCGCCTCGGGTTCCCGACGTTCGTGCGCTACCGCACCCCCCAGGACTCCGTGCCGCGCTGGAGGGTGCAGGACTGGGGGCAGCCGGTCACGATCGGCGGCGTGCGGGTGAGTCTCGGCGACATCGTCGTCGCCGACGGGGACGGCGTCGTGGTGGTCCCGCGGCGCGTGGCGCACGAGGTCCTCACGCGCTGCGAGAAGCTCGTCGCGACCGAGAACAGAGTGCGCACGGCGGTCCGGCGCGGGATGACGCCGCTGGACGCGTACGCGAAGTTCGGGAGCTTCTAGCTAGCGGGCGGGGCGTCGCGCGGGCTTCGCGGGCGGCCGCGGCGGCCCCTCGTCGCCGCCGATCTGCGGCAGGCCCGCCTCGAGCAGCGGCTTCTCGATGTGATCGCGGATCCACTTCGCGTCCCACCACTCGAGCGGCGTCACCGACACGCCGTTGACGAGCACCTCGAAGTGGAGGTGGTCGCCGATGGCGAGCCCCGTGTTGCCCGTGCGGCCGAGCTGCTGTCCCTTCTCGACCGCGTCCCCGACCTTCACCTCGACGCTCGAGAGGTGCGCGTAGAGCGTCTGGAGCCCGAGGCCGTGGTCCACGATCACGGTGTTGCCGTAGATGGTGAGCGGCCCGGCGAAGACCACCGTGCCCGTGTTCGCGGCGGGCACGGGCGACCGACGGGTGGACGCGAGGTCGAAGCCGTAGTGCACCTGCGTGTCGATCTGACGGCCACCGAAGACGTACACGCGCGTCTCCGCGAAGTTCGCGAACACCTTCGTGTTGCGGGGCTGCACGAACCGCCCCTCCCACAGGGGCCGGTCGGCCGTCGTGGCGCCGATCCGGCGCTTCGCCTCCTCGGCCTGGCGGCGGAGCTCGCGGTTGATCACCAGGAAGCCCTCGACCAGCGGCTGGCCCGCGGGGCGCTGCGGCAGGAGCTCGGGGACCTTCACCTGGAGGAACGCGTCCTTGATGTCGATCGTGTCGTGGGGGAAGCGGCGGGGCCTGAGC